>JBARJD010000072.1:0-22758 GCA_049800095.1 Thermoplasmata archaeon
CTTCCGGACCTGAGCCGGGACGCAACGGAGCGCTGGGCGAGTCGAGCCGATAGCCTTCTGCGTCACCTCAGGGAACTGCCGACGGAGGGACTCACGGTCGACCGCCGCTACGACCGGATGCTTCTGGAAATGAGCCTCGAGGGCCCACTGTTCGACCTACGGGACTCGCGCGATTATGACCTGAACCCGATGGTCTGCGTCGGAGGACTTTCACTGACGGCGTACACCGTACGGGCGTACGCGCCGCTTCCTGTCCGCATCGACGCGATACGCCGCCACCTCGCGGGCGTCCCGTCGTTCTTGACAGCCGGACTGAACCGGCTCGATGCGGGAGTACCGGGGCCGTTCATCCGGCTGGCGATCCGGACCGCCCACGGCATCCAGTCCAACTTTCGCGACGTCGAGCCGATCGTGCGCTCGTTCAGCGACGCCTCGATGGAGCGGATCGAGGAGGTCCGCGGTCCCGCGTTCGCTGCCGTGCAGGCCTTCGCAGATCGACTCGAGGATGAGTGGCTCCCCCGGGCGACGAACGGGTTCCCCCTCGGGCCCGAGCGGTTCCAGAAGCTCCTCTGGGTGCGCGAAAGGGTCCGGGCGCCGTTCGCGGACCTGCTCGCCGCCGGCTGGGCCGACCTGGTGCGCAACCAGGCGCGGCTCAAAGCCATCGCGGCGGCGGCTCAGCCCCCCACCGATGGGCGAGGACTGCTCGCCCGGGCGGCGGAGACCCATCCGACCAGCGAACAGTTGATCGCGCGGGCCCGCAACTTTGTCGATGAAACGAAACTGTTCGTGCGGGAGAAGGAGCTCGCGAGTATTCCGGAGCCGGCCAACTGCCGGGTGGAAGAGACCCCCGAATACTACCGGGTATGGTCCACCGCCAGCCTGAACCCACCCGG
Source organism: Thermoplasmata archaeon (assembly GCA_049800095.1). Taxonomy (GTDB): domain Archaea; phylum Thermoplasmatota; class Thermoplasmata; order Lutacidiplasmatales; family UBA184; genus JAKIWV01. Next base: position 894 of record JBARJD010000072.1, read on the forward strand.
GGCGTTCGACACCGCCGGTGAGGAGGGCATCTACTTCGTGACCCCCGTCGATCCGGCGTGGTCGCCGGAGACAAAGGAGGAATGGCTGCGCTCGTTCAACGACTCCGTGCTGCGGAACGTCGCCGTCCACGAGGTCTACCCGGGCCATTACCTCCAGTTCCTGCACCTTCGGCAGTCCGCCGGTACGCTGAGCCGGAAAACCTTCATCTCGAATGCGTTCGTGGAAGGATGGGCGCATTACGCCGAACAGCTCGCGGTCGAACAAGGGTTGGGCGCGGGCGCGCCGGAAGCCGAGGCCGCCCAGCTCTACGACGCGCTGCTCCGGGACTGCCGGCTGATCGCATCGGTCGGGCTGCACACCCAGGGGATGTCCGTCGCGGAAGCGACGGCGGTGTTCGAGCGGGAGGGATACTCCGAGCCGATCGTGGCGCAGCGCGAGGCCGGTCGAGGAACGTACGATCCGGCCTACTTCGGCTATACCCTCGGTAAGCTCGCGATCCTCGACGTGCGGGCCAAGCACCTGTCCACCCGGTTTGGCGGATCCCTTCGGGCCTTCCACGACCGGCTCTTGGGGTTTGGCGCGCCCCCGGTAGGGTTTCTCGACGAGCTGCTCCGGGGCTCCTAGGGCCCGACGCGCCCGTCCTCTAGGCCGTCGCACCGCAGGTGGGGCAACGGCCCCGGGTTTCGTCGTACGTCGACCGGCAGTACGGGCATCGAAGATAGATCGTCGTCGTGGGAGGCGACGGCGGAACATTGACCTGTACCGAGACGGAGGGGGCCGGGGGGTAGTGGGATGGAGGATAGGTCTCCCGCTTGGCGTCGGCGAAGTACTGACGCCAAACCTCCGGGTGATCGACGACGAAGTCCACCTCCCCACGGTGCGTCTGGAACCGTAGACGAGAAGAATCGAGGAACCGAATCCTGAGCCGGGGTCGGTTGACGTGCGCGTCGCTCACCTGGTCGAGGGGCAGCTCCAGTAGGGTGGAAGTGGAGCCGGCCCGGATCAGTCCGGGGCGACTGGTTTCGAAGACGAGCCGGTAGTTCGTGAGGAACAAGAGGCCGGGGGCCTTCGCGTGGGTGAGGGACGTGGCGGGGCCCTGCGTGAGGATCTTTTCGCCCCGTTGAAGGATCACGGTCGCTCCCGCCTCCGGCGTCCCCTCGGGCGTACCACGGGGGAGCTTACTTGTCTTTCTTGCCTTTTTGGAGGTCTTTGCCCAAGCTCTCGAGTTCCTTGCCGACCTCGTGAACGGCCTGTCGAGTCAACGTGCTCACGTCGCGGACGGCGATCTTCGCCTCGCCGAGCGCGGCTTTACCGGTTTTCTTCATGTCGGAGACCACGTCCTTGGTGGCCGCCACCGTGCTGCTGGCCACCTTCCGGATCGGGGTTGTGACGCGAGACGAACTCGAGGGAGGCGGGGGCATGACGGCGGGCCGTCCACACGCCGGACAGGCGGTGGCTCCTTCGGGAACGATGGCCCCGCATCCGCTACAGTTCATGGATTGGTCTCCTTCGTCGCGTCGCTATCCGTCGCGACCCCTTATGGAACTTCGCCCAAGGCCCGTTGACACCCTAGCACGCCCGCACGGGCGGTCGCGCCGCAGGGGGGGAAGGGGAGTTCATCTAACGAAACGCTCTCGCCCCCGGAGCCGGAGGCTCGCATGGAAGACCAGGAGGGTTTCGTTCAGGTCCTCGGCTACAACCTGTACTACCGATCGGCCGGCCCTACCGAAGCCCGGGGAACGGTTCTGGCCCTTCACGGGGGGCCGGGCAGCAGCCACGACTACCTGCTGTCGCTCCGCGACCTCACCCGCTGGGGATACCGCGTCGTCTTCTTCGACCAGCTGGCGTGTGGACGGTCGGAGATTCCGCCCGGAACGGACCTGTTCACCCTCGAGCACCACGTCGAGGAGACCGAGGGCATCCGAACGGCCTTGGGACTGGGTCGAGTGCATCTCATCGGTTCGAGCTACGGTGGATTGCTGGCACTCGCCTACGCGATCAAGTACCAGACCCATTTGCGGAGTCTCGTTACCATCGGGGGCCTACTGGACGTACCGTTCGCGTCGGCCGAGATGGACCGGTTGATCGACGAGCTGCCGGCGGCAGACGCCCAGGCCATCCGCCTGCATTCCGCCCGGGGCGAGCTCTCGCACCCCGAGTACGTCCGAGCCCTGGACCGGTTCTACCATACGTACCTATGTCGCTTGTCCGAATGGCCCCCCGAACTCGTCCGGACCCTCCAGCTCGGAGACGAGCGGCCGGTCTACCGGTATATGAACGGCCCGAACGAATTCACGATCACGGGGACGATCCGGAACATCAACCTCGTCCCCGACCTCCCCAAGATCCGGGTGCCAACGTTGGTGACCGGCGGCCGATATGACGAGGTCACCCCCGCCGTCGCCGAACAGATCCACCGGGGAATCCCCGGCGCGCGTCGCGTCACCTTCGAGAAGAGCTCGCACACGCCGTTCTGGGAAGAACGAGAAGCCTTCATGGCGGTCATCGCGGCGTTTCTCGAGGACGTGGACCGGACCGCCACTGAACGGTAGCGTCCGAACGTAGAAGAGCCGGGCCGTCGATCGCTCGCGCGTGGTCGAGGACCCGCGTTCCACCGCGTGGGACCTCTACTGGAGCACCGTCGAGGGCCAACTGGGCGCCGGGCCCAGCGGATTCATCCAGTGGGCCTTGCCTTTCCTCCGCTCGGCTCCCGGCACCGAGGCAGTCGAAATCGGCTCCGGCGCCGGCCGGGACCTTCGGTTTCTCCTAGAGAACGGCTTCCGGGTCCGGGGGTTCGACTTCTCGCCCGAAGCGGTACGGATCGCCGGTCAACTGCTCGCGACCCTGCCCGCCGCGGTGGCGGCCCGCGGCGTCCTCGAAACGGTCGACGCCGAACGAGGTCTCGGGAACCTTCCACCGGACCACGTGTCGGCGGTGGTCGGGCTCGTGCTCTACGAAACGTTATCGGACGACGAACTCGGACGACTGTTCGCCGCGGTGCATCGGGCGTTGCGGCCAGGCGGCCTGCACCTCTGGTGTGTCCGGGACGATACCCATCCCCTCCGGGACAGGGTTCCGATGGTACCGCCGAACCAGGGGGGACCCCCTGGCCACACCGTTTCCCACACTTTCTTCTCGGAGAGCCGCTGCGACGCACTGTCCGGCGGCGGCTTCGACCGGGTCCGGCTCGAGCGGCGACCCGAGACGCACTATCTGTTCGTGGCGGACCGCAAACCGGAGGGAACGGCCCCCGGGCCTCCGTGAGGGGGTTTCGGGTGGACGAGCTCGAACCAGACCCCATCCGGATCCGTCACGTCGACGAAGTCGTACTGGTCCGCGTGCTCGATTTCGCGGGCCACGCGGCCCTTCTCGTAGAAGCGGGTCGGCCGCTCGAGGTTCGCGCCCTCCACACCGGCGTACAGGAATCTCATTGAGATCCCCCCCGGTCCGGAAACACTTCCATCTAATGGGGCCGCGGGGCGGAGTTCCGCCCCGCGGGGAAAAAGAGTTCAGTGAACGGCCTTCGCGCCGGCATCGGCGACGGCGTGGTCGTGCTCGACCGTGCTGCCGCTGACACCGATCGCTCCGATGACCTCGCCCTGGGCGTTCTTGATCGGAACACCACCGGGGAAGCTGATGAGGCCCCCGTTCGAATGCTCGATGCCGTAGAGCGGTCCACCGGGCTGGGAGAGCTTCCCGATCTCGCCCGTGTTCATGTTGAAGTACCGAGCGGTTTTCGCTTTCTTGTGGGCGATATCGATGCTGCCGATCCACGCCTCGTCCATCCGGATGAATCCCTTCAAGTTCGCCCCGGCGTCGACGACCGCGATGTCCATCTTCGTCTTCAGTTCCTGCGCCTTTTTCATCGCGGCCTCGAGCGCGGCCCAGGCCTGCGTGTGGGTGATGTCTGCCATGGTGTTTCCCTCGGGGCCGGGGAGCCGGACGGCCTACTTACCACTTCCGAAAACGGGACGCGTTCCTCGCCCAGGCCGCCACCCGGAGGGGGATTCCCGGCAGATGCTGGCGGGGGCAGAGTCCGTGGACCGACTCAGCCTTGATGGACCTCGTGAGTCTCATCGGCGACGAGGCCGTGGGCTTCCTTGTGGACACGGGCGGCCGCTTCGGGGTTCGGAGCCTCGACGAGACAAAAGATCGTCTCCGACTTCTCGTCGACCCAGTAGCTCCGGTAATTCACGCCGTGCTGGCCCTGGACCTTGAGGTCCTCGGCGTGGGCCTTGGCGACGGCTTCGGCGGTCACGCCCTTCACGTGCCGGTGGATGTCCATGTACAGCGGCATGCGGGGGGCCAGTCGCTCCCCTGTCAAGAGGATTCGTGTCGGCCCGGGGGTCGGTCCCGGCGCCCGTACTCCCTCCGAGGGGGCAGCCGGAAGGGGGTGGGGGGTCGACCTACGGTTTCAGCACGACCTTGATGATGCCGCCGAGCCGCTTGTCGAACTGCTCGTAGAGCTTGGGCGCGTTCTCGAGTGGTTCCCGGTGCGTGATGACGACCGAGGGGTCGACGCGGCCGTTCTCGATTGCGCGCATCAGATACCGGTTGTAGTTCTTGACGTTGCATTGGCCCATCCGGAAACCGAGCTCCCGGGTGAATGCGGCGCCCAACGGGAAGCTCACGCGGCCCTCCTTGTCCTGCGGGGTGGGAGCGAAGAGTCCCGGCATCCCGATGATGGCGCCCTTCTTGGCGACCTTCATCAGCGTCTCGAGCACGACGAGCGGTTTCGCCTCGACCTTGGGACCGGGCGCCATGACGCCCTTCCCGGTCGCTTCGTATCCCACGGCCTCGACGCACGCGTCGGCTCCGGCTTGGTCGGTGTCATCGAGCACCCGCCGGACGGGGTCCTCCTTGTCGACGTTCACCGGCGTGGCGCCGATCTTCTTCGCCATCGCGAGCCGTTCCGGCACTCGGTCGAAGGCGTAGACCTTCGCCGCGCCCCGGAGGAGCGCCGCCATTTGGGCCATCAGCCCCACCGGCCCGCAGCCGCCAACGGCGACGATGTGGCCGGGCTTCACGCCCGCGATGTCGCAGCCGAAGTAACCGGTCGGGAAGATGTCGGCGAGGAGCACCGCCTGGTCGTCGCGCACCCCATCCGGGATATGGAGGCACATCGTGTCCGCGAACGGGACCCGGAGGTACTCCGCCTGTCCCCCGTCAAACCCTCCCAGCAGCTTCGCGTATCCGAAGGCTGCGCCCGGCCCCTTCGGATAGAACGGGTTGGCGTTGTCGCACATCGACCAGAGGCCGCTGTTGCAGAACTCGCACGCGCCGCAGCTGATGTTGAACGGGACGACCACGCGGTCCCCTTTCTTGACCCAGTGGACCGCGCTGCCGACCTCGTCGACTACGCCCACGTTCTCGTGGCCGAGCGTCTGGCCGGGAAGGTCCGGGCTGATCAGGCCATGAAACAGGTGGAGGTCGGAGCCGCAAATGCAGCTCGCCGTGATCTTCAGCACAACGTCGGTGGAGTCCTTGATCTTGGGCTTCGGCTTGTCTTCGATCGCCAGTTGGTACGGTCCCCGGTAGACGTTTGCCTTCAGAAAATCACCGGGCCCGGAGTCCGGACCGGCCTACTTAATCGTTCGCTCGGGGCTCGTTTCACCTCGGTCCGCCCCCGGTCTCCCGAGGTCAGTGCGCCGAGAGCGCGGCACGATTCGGCCGCACCCATCCGAGCGCGGGAACGGTGGCAATGGCCAATATTCCGAAAGTGACCCACGTCCAAGTGTAGCCCGCCAACAGCACACTCAGGGCGAAGACGAGGGCCGCCAGCCCTTGGAACACCGTCTGACTCGTTTCGAGGACGCCCATCGCCACCGACGATCCGCCTCCCTCGACCTCGGGAAAGTAGGAGGGCATGGCAAAGAAGATCGGCAGGGTTCCCCCCGCCAGCAGCCCCAGCACCGCGAAATCCACCACGAGACCGGCCTGATCCAGGAATGGGATCGCTACCCCGGCGAGACCGAAGGCAATGCCGAACAGGGCGCCCACGAATCGTCGATCTGCGCCGCGCTCGCTCACCCACGTTCCGAGGAGACTCCCCGGAATAGTGGTCACGAGCGCCAGGGAGCCGAGGAGTCCCGCGAGCGAGATCCCCCAGCCGGGGTGTACGTCGTGGAGGAAGGTCGCCACGAAGTCCAGGCCGACGGCGGCCCCCATCGAGACACCCGCAAAACCGAGGGCAAGCCCCCAGACGGAGCGAGAGAGCAGCACCCGTCTCGCGGGCGACGACTGGGCCGGTGGACGCTTCGGAGCGTCCGGATGGTGGATGGTCGGCAACGAGAGGGCGCAGACGACAGCTACGGCGACCGACAGGGAGGAGGCGATGCCGAAAACGTAGGCCCACCCGTCGGTCGGGCCCCAGAGGGCGCCGAGCACGAACCCGAGCGCCCCGCCAAACCCCAGCCCCGTGCTGACGAACAAGCCCAGCACCAGGGACCGGAAACGCACCGGAAGGAGCTCCGCTTGGAAGGCGATCGAGGGCGCGAAGAACAACCCTCCCCCCGCACCAGCGACAATGCGCAGTGCCGCGAGTTCGGCGGTAGATGTGGCGGTGACCGACGCGAGGCCGGCCGTTCCCATCACGAGGAGTCCGATGACGAGGGTGGTTCGGTGGCCCCACCGGAGCACGGCCAGGCCGGACGGGAAGGAAGTGACGGCGTACCCGATGGGGAATCCGGCCACGACGAGACCCAGTTGGGCGACGCCCACGTGGAACGAGGTGCCGATGAGTGGCAGCAGGATCTGGGCGGTGGTCCACATGATCTCGAGAACGAAGACCCCCGCGAACAGCGCTACGATCGCGGCGAGCCGGACGCCGGGCGTGCGGATCGCTTCGGGGTGGGCCATGCAGGTCACCACGACCGACCGTGTGCCGGTACAAGCCAGTCGCGGCGGGCGGGGTTGCAGCCGCTAGGTGGGCGGAATCCGTGCTTCGAGCCAGGCGGTGGCGTCCGCGAGCACCGCCGCGTGCTCGGGTTCGTGGAGCAGGTCATGGTAGAGGCCGGGGTAGAGGCGGAGGGTCTTGTCGGCGGATGCGGCCCCGTCGAGCAGCGCTTGGCTTCCCGCGGGATTGGTGAGCCGGTCGGCCGTTCCATGGAGCACGAGGAACGGGGTCGTGAGCGTGGGTCGGCCGACCCGGACACGGTCCATCGCGTGCAGGAGTTCGGCGGCGGTCCGGGCCGGTGCCGGTTTCTGGTAGATAAGCGGGTCGTGGTCCATCGCGGTGACCACCGCCGGATCCCTCGAGAAGTCCGCGTTGGAGGTCCGGAAGACCGCGGCGCCGGGAGCGATGGCGGAGAGGAACTTGGTGAACCCGATCGCCACCTTGGAGACGTTCGCCGCCGGCAGGAGCGCGGGGGCGCTCAGGACGAAGCCGGCCACCGAGGGGCGTCGCTCGATCACGAACCGAGTGATGATCGCTCCCCCCATGCTGTGACCGAGCAGAAAGACGGGGCCTGAGGGGTACTCTTGTCGCGCCACCTGAAGCACCTGGGCGAGGTCGTCGAGATACTCATCGAACCGGCGCACCCAGGCCCGCCGGCCTTCCGACCTCCCGTGTCCCCGTAGGTCGAAAGCCGCTACGGCGAAGCCCCGGGCGCTCAGGTCGGCCGCGGCCGCGGAGTAGCGCGCGCTGTGGTCCTTCAGTCCGTGCACGATGAGGAGCAGCGCCTTGGGGGGCCCGTCGGGGCGCCAAGACTGCCAGTAGAGTCCAATGCCGTCGGCGGCCCGAACGGTCCCCTCCTTGCGTTCCAGGCTCATGGTTTACCGAGCGAGGCAAAGGCAGGAGTTGGATGAAGTCACCCACGGACGCCGAATCGGTCGAGTTTCGTGACGAGGCCCTGGACAAACCCTTCCACGTCCAGTTCCTCCCCGTGCTTGCGGAAGTACCGGGCGATGGCGCCCATCCCTCGTCGGAGCGCGATGGAGGCCTCTTCCAAACGGACCCAGGGGGAGGTCCCGAGACGATCGACCCGCACGCCGGCCGCGAGGTCAATGATCCAAGGGTGGTCGCCTTCTACGAGGATGTTGAACGGACTGAGGTCCGAGTGCACGATGCCGGCCTCGGCCAGTCGCTCGATTTCCTCCAGCGTCTCCGCCGCGAGCTGCCCCGGGTCGGAGGGAACGACCTCGTGCATTCGGGGGGCCGGACCCTCGAGGGTGCCGAGGAACTGCATGGAGAGCATGTTCTCGACTCGTCGACCGGGTTCCGGCACGCGCACTCGCCCACGCCACGCGTAGACCAGAAGTTCGTATTCGCGGGAGGCCTGTTGTCCCATCGCCTCGAGCTTGATCGGCCGACCGCCCCGGTGGTTGGACCGGTAGAGCCGGTAGGATTTCACCGCGAGGCGGCGTCTCCCGTCGAGGCATAGATACACGTCGGCCTCCTTTCCGGAGCCGATCCGTTGCAGGACCTCCGTCGCGAGTCCGGCATCGAGGATAGCGTCCGCTACCTCGCGGTAGCCGGGCTCGTGGAACCCCAGATTCCCGGTCTCGATCCGCCATCGCACGCTCTTGTCCAGATACGGTGTGTTCGGCATGTTGCTACACGGTCCGGGACCGGAAGAATCGATGGCCGTCGGAGGCCGACCGGCCGACGAGAACAAGGACCCGGCGGGACGAAGCCGGACTAGGCGGTTCCCGGTGCCGTGCGGAACACTCCGAGCGTCATGCCACCGAGAACCTCCTGGCCAAGGGCCACGATGATCAGGGCGCTGGACCTATCTAAGCCCGATGGCGGCGCGCGGGCAGTCCCCCCGCGCCTCGGGCCAACAGAACCATCAACCTCCTGAGAGTGGGGGTAGCGGAGCGGATTTGCGTGGCGCAGCCGACAACGGAAGCCTCTTCGGACGGACGCATCCGACAGCCTTCGTGGGGCCGTCTCGGCCTCGAGGTGGTCACCGATTTGGTCGGATGGCTCGCGGTCTTCGCGATCCTCCAAGCGATCGGCACCAAGGCGCTTCAGAAGATCACCGGGCCCAGCCTGATTTGGGAACTCCTCCTCGTCCTGATCTTGTTCTTTGCCGTCACGGTGCTCGTGCGCATCGGGTTCATCCTGGTCGCACGGCGAACCCGGTAGTCCCGGCCCCGGCCCGACATCGCATGTGGCCGATGGGCCGGGCAGACAGATTTACTATATCGATACTGTTTCGATATAGGCCTCGCGAGCGTTAAGTAGGGCGGAGCGCTCCCCCGCCATGGTCGCCGCGCGCCGGGACCGGACGCCCCGCTGGCAGCGGGGGTTCCTGGGCCATTACGCCCTCACGGTGCTGGACCGGACGCCGATCTACGCCCACCAGCTCGCGACCCAGATCACCACGCGCAGTCACGGACTTTGGAGTCCGAGCCCGGGGGCGGTGTATCCCGCTTTCCGGTCGCTCGAGGCGCGCGGCCTGGTCCGTGTGGAACGCCGCGGCGGCCGACGGCTGTATCTCATCACCGCTACGGGTCGCCGGCACCTGTCGGAGATCCGCGCCGCCCGAGCGCAGTGGGCGGAACGCTTCGGCGGGTCGTGGCGGCTCATGTGGGATATGATGGAGCCGGAACGACGCGTCGAGAGTGCGCTGCGGCGCGTGCGTCAGGCTCTGGCCATGGGCGAAGCTCTGGTCGCCGGAGAGGAAGAGGAGCTCTCGGCCACCGAGCGGGCCTATCTTCGCCGGACGATCCTGGTCGAGCTCGAGCGCGCCGCCCGGCAGATGCGGGCGGCTCCGGCCGGGCGGCGGACCGATTCCCGCCGGGAGGCTCGGTGATGGAGGCCCACGACGCCGATGCGATCTGGGCCCACGACCTGACCAAGGTGTACGGAAAGCTCACCGCGGTCGACCATGTGGACATGAAGGTGCCGGCGGGCGGCGTGTTCGGCCTGCTCGGTCCGAACGGCGCCGGAAAGACGACGATCATCAAGCTGCTGACCGGATTGAGCGACCTCTCGGACGGCGAGGCGTCGGTCGCCGGGTTCGACGTGCGCAAACGACCGATGGAGGTCAAGGCCCGGATCGGGTGGGTCGCGGCGGAGGTGATCCTGGACGATGATTTCACCGCCCTCGAGAACCTCTGGCTCCAGGCGAAGCTCCAGCGGCTGACCGACTGGCGACCCCGGGCGGCCGACCTGCTCCGGTACTTCGACCTCACGGAACGTCAGAAGGACAAGGTGAGCACCTTTTCCACCGGGATGCGGAAGAAGCTCGAGATCGCCCTCGCGCTGCTCCATCAGCCCACGGTGATCTTCATGGACGAACCCACCATCGGGCTCGACCCCAACACGCGGCACATGTTGTGGAAGCTCATCACCGGCGTCAACAAGGAGTTCGGGATCACCGTCCTCCTCACGAGCCACTACATCGAGGAGGCCGACGCGCTCTGCGACCAGATCGCGATCATCGACCACGGCACGTTCGTCGCGACGGGCACCCCCACCGAGCTCAAGTCGCGGGTCCAGGCCGATTTCATCGAACTGGAGACGACCGAGAACGTGACGGCCGCCTCGCTGCAGTCCATTCCGGGCGTGTCCGAGGTCCGGACCCAGGGGAAGACCTGGATCCTCCGGGCGACCTCGGCCGAAGAGGTGTTGCCGAAGCTCTTCCAGCGACTCCGGACCGACGACATCCGTCGCATCAACGTCGAGAAGCCGAGTCTGGAGACGGTATTTCTGGACCTGACCGGACGGAAGATCGATGACGGGAGCTCGGAAGTACGGGACTACCGGAAGTTCTACGCCAACGTACGGAGGGCCCGGCAGTGAGCAGTGAGACCCGGTTTGCGACCGTCGTGAAGACGCCCGAGATCTCGACGGGCCCGGTGTTCGGGCAGGGGAGCCAGTTCGCCGGCCTCTACGCGCGCGAGCTGCTCCGGACGTTCCGCAACCCGTGGGTGCTCGTGATTACGATCGTTCAGCCGTTCATGTGGCTTCTGTTCTTCGGCAACAGCTTCGCCGCGGTCCCATTGAGCGAGCTCGAGGCGCTTCTCCACATCCAGATCCAGAGCTACCTTCAGTTCCTGCTGCCCGGCGTGCTCTCGACGTCGATGCTGACCGTGGGGATGTTCGGCGCGATGAGCACCATCCAGGACAAGCGATTCGGTTACATGAAACGCATCTTGATCACGCCGACCCGGAAGGCCACGATCTACCTGGCCAAGGCACTCGGCTCCGCCACTCGGGGACTGGTGCAGATCCCCGTGATGGTGGCGGCCGCGCTGCTCTTCGGCGTCCGGTTCAACGGAGACCCTCTCCTATGGGGGGCCTGGATCCTCTGCCTGGTTCTCCTCGGGTTCGGCTTCTCCTGCATGTTCCTCGCCGTGACGGCCTCCAGCACCGACTGGCAGACGCCGGGCGTCATCTCGAACTTCATCACGATGCCGTTGATGTTCGCGAGCGGGGCGTTGTTCCCGTCGGCGAACTTTCCCTATTGGATGCAGGTGATCGCGAACTGGAACCCGGTGGGCTACACCGCGCTCTTCGGCCGGGGTGTCGTGGTCTCCGGCGTGGCGCATTGGGCGTTTCTGGGGTACGTCGCCATCTTCGCGACCCTGATGGTCGTCATCGGCACCCTCGTCGCGGCCAAGTATCTGAAGGCCGAGTGAACCTCGCCCATCCCCAAGGGTTCAAATCGCCCCCCGCCCCCGGGGTGACGATGTCGGGTCTCTACGCCGGTCTCGCCGAGTACTACGACGTCGTGTACTCCTTCAAGGATTACCGGAAGGAGACGGCGCGTGTCGTCGCCCTCGCGCGGCGGTATGGTCGGTCCGGCGGGCGCGAATGGCTCGACGTGGCGTGCGGCACCGGCCGGCACCTGCAGTACCTCCCACGCCCGTTTCGAGGTACGGGAGTCGACCTCAGTCCTGCGATGCTCCGGGTGGCTCGCCGCCGGGCGCCGAGGGCCCGCCTGATCCGGGGGGACATGCAGCGATTCCATCTCGGCCAGGAGTACGACGTCATTTCCTGCCTGTTCAGCGCGATCGGGTACGTCCGGACGCGGGACGGGCTCCGACGTACCCTCACCAACTTTGCGCGCCATCTGAAGCCGGGGGGCGTGCTCGTCATCGAACCTTGGTTGACTCCCCCGCTCTACCGCACGGGAAGCGTGCACGCGAGGGTGGAAGGAACCGGCGACGTAAAGGTGGCGAGGGTGGACATGTCCGAGCGACGGGGCCGGCTCTCGATCCTGCGGATGCACTACCTGATCGCCGAACCCGGTCGGCCGGTCCGTCACGCGGTGGATGTCCACACGATGGGGCTGTTTACGACGGACGAGACGTTGCGACTCCTCCGGAGGTCCGGGCTCCGTGCGCGGTTCCTTCGGAAGGGTCTGATGCCCGGCCGCGGCCTGTTCGTGGCGGTGAAGCCGGCGGCTCCCCCCCGCCGGCCTCCCCCCCTCGCGCCCCGAGGAAGGCGTGCGGTACGGCCCCCGGGGGTGCGCGGGGAAGCAAGCGGTTAAGTGGGGCGTTTCGGGATTCACGGTCCATGGGCCTCCCCGAGCTCTTCGTCGCCGCCCTTATCGCCGGTATCTCCGTCATCAACTCCGTCGTCGCGCTCGGGGCCTGGTCGCGCGCCCGGGACCCCCGCCTCCTGTTTGTGGCCGGCGCCAACGTGAGCCTCCTGCTGGTCGGGCTGCTTTGGGCATGGGGTCAACTCCCGGGAGGGCCGCTCGAGCAGGCCGCGCCCTCGTGGCCGGTGCTGATCCTCGTCCTGATCGCCGTGCTGTTCCTGTTGGGCACGGCCCTGATCCCCCGCCGAACCTGAGCGATGGAGGACGACCTCCTCGCGCTCGAAACCCGTCGCCGAATCTACACCGTGGTCGTACAGTCGCCCGGGCTCGCGAGCCGCGAGATCCAGCGACAGACGCGCATGGCATGGGGGGAAACCACGTACCACTTGGACCGGCTGGTCACGGCCGGCCTCGTCCACCGGGAACAGGGCGGTCACCAGGACTTCTACTTCGCCTCGACCGTTCCGCTGGGGGACCGGACCCTGCTGCGATTCGCCCGCTCCGAGGCCGCGCGACAGGTGCTCGGTGCGTTACTGACCGTTTCCGACGTGACCGTCCCGGAATTGCAAGAGCGCACGGGGCTGAGCGCCGGTCGGTTGTCGATTCACCTGCGTCGTTTCCTGGAGACGGGGCTGGTGCAGGCGGGCCGTCGAGAACGGTTCCGCACCTTCCGCGTCGCGGAGCGGGACCGCGTGGTCCGGCTTCTCATCGCCTATCGCGCCGGCTTTGCGGACGGCTGGGTCGACCGTCTCCTCGAGACTTGGTCGGAGGTGTTCCGCCCGTGAAGGTTTCGGGATTGGACCACCGGTTTCCGCGACCGCACCAAAAACGAGGTGATACGTCCCCTCCGTTTACCCTCCCGATGAGGAGCGTACCCCTCCCTCGCGTATCGCTGGGCGTTCCACTCTCCCGGGCGCTTCCGCGGGTGGGCACACTCCTCGTCCTGCTGGGCTTCGTAGCCCTCTTCGCCGTGACGCCCGTCCGGGCCGGGTACGGCGATGACGGAGCCTACGCGTGGAGCAACGGGCCGGTGCTGTGCGTGTTCAATGACTCGCTCCCTGCGGTCACCGTCTCAGCGACCAGCCTGAACGGGACGGGAATGGGCGCCGGCCTGGACCAGATCAATGAAGTCTCGCCGATGGGAGTACCTGTCGCGAGCGCGGTCATGAGTTCCGTCGAATGGGACCCGGAGAACACCAGCTCGGCCGCGGCGTTCGGGATGAACTACTCGGAGTCGGTCCCCGTCGTGAGCGCCGGCCCGCCCGTCCAACACGACGGCGCCGTCCTCGTTACCCTCTTGTTCGGCCTCGACCGGACCCCGACCAGCGCCCCCCAGGCCGACCAAGTATCGTTCCAACTGTCGATCCAGGGGTGGCCCTGGCAAAGCCCACAGGACACGCTCGCGCTCGTCGTACCCATCTGGTCGGCCTTCGCCACCACCGAACATGTCGTCGTGGGGTCCCCCTCCAGCCCCCGCGTCGAGAGCGTCCGCACCGCGAACGGACAGTCGATGGAGTACTTCGAGGCCGGCGCCTTCGCGAACGCGACCGCCGGCGCTCCCATCAGCGTGGCGGCCAATACCACGATCACCGCGGGCATTGCCACGACGACCCTCACGCTCGGAGCCGGGGCGGGGGGGGCATCGGCCCTCAGCTACCAGGCTACCTTGGGGATCACGCCGAGCACCCGCGTGCTGGGCCTTCCCTTGTATGATTACGCGGCCGTTGCCGGCGGCGCGGGGCTGGTGGCCCTCGTCGTCGGCTTCGGTACGCGTCGCGTGCGCCGCCGGCCCTCGGACCTGACCTATGTGGAGGAAGCAGAATGAACAGCATCGAAGCGTCGGTCTTACCGAACCACCGAACCCAGCGCGTTGTCTCGCTACCCTGCGGGCATCAAGTGCGCGTCGGCCTCGACGCCTCCATGCTCGCCCTGTCGGGACCGGTGCTGGACCATCAGACGGTCTGTCGAGCCGAACGGCCACCGACCTTTGCGGCATGGTTCAGCGTCGACCCGCTCTCGAGCGCGGGCCCCGAAGCCCTCGTCGTCCGCCATTCGACGCCCGGCGGATTCGTCCCGTAGCCGCCCGGACCACGACGGCGCCCCAGCCCCCCGGCTCTGCCCCGTCGCCGGTGGGCTAGCCCTTGGTGAAGACGTAGTCGCGGACCGATCCGTTCTCCAGCGTGATCAGGACGCCGCGGAGCACACCGGCGTTGTACTCGCTCCCGGGGTTGAACACGGGGATCCGGTCTCGCGAACCCGACGCGCCGACAAAGTCCCGGCCGGAAGACTCATGGATGTGGCCGTGCAGCCCGACGATCGGACGGAACTCCTCGAGCACGGTCCGGACTGCGGGGCTGCCGACCGAGGCCATGACGACCTGGCCGGCCCGCATCACGGGACGTAGATCCGCGGTCAACTGCGGCGCCTTGTCGATGATCGTCTCGTGCGGAGGCGCGTGCGCCACCAGCAGGGTGCGTTTGGGGTCGGCGCTCCGTACCACGCGTCGCAGCCCTTCGAGCAACTGGTCGTCCGGGATCTCCCGGGGCGTGCGCCACGGGGTCGGGTTCGAGTACCCGTAACCGGCGATCCGGTACCCATCCCGGAAGTCGACGACCTGTTCGTCGTAGGCCACCACCACCTCGCTCGGGGTCGTCCGGATGAACTCGGCCACCTCCGGATAATCGTCGTTGCCCGCCAGGAGATAGAGTCGCGTGCCGAGGGGCCGCAGCTTCTCGTCCGCCTTCGCGTAGAACCGCCGGAGGTCGGCGAGCATTTCGCGCAGGAAGACGGCCCGCTGCTTCGACTTGTCCGCGGCGAGCTCGTCGTACTCCGCGGGGGAGACCATCGTGAAGTAGAACCCGGCGTTCCGAATCTGTTTCTGGATATCCGGGAGCTCTTTCCGATAGAATTCTCGGTCGACCCCGTGGAGATCGCAGGCCAGGGTGCCGTCCGGGCGCTCGAGGATCGGCACGAGCACTTTGCCCGTGATATCCCCGGCCACGACGAGGTCCTTCACCCCGTAGAACTTGGCCGAGTTGAGGGTCTTGTTGAGCACGACCTCCGACCCGTGGAGGTCGGCGACGAGGAGGAACTTGGTCGGGGTCATGTTCGATCGGTCCGGCGGAAATCACACGACGCAGTTACAAGAGCTGTGGGGGCGCCCCGACGACGCCGGGTGGAGCACTCTCCCCGGTCGGTCACTCGGGAGGGATCTCTTTCAGGGCGATCTCGAGGTCGATACCGTGCGTCTTCCGCGTGAACTTCGACGCGTAGAACACGACAAAGCCCGTAATGAAGAGCGAGAGCGCAACGAGCACTCCGATGACGGTGTCGGTCGTGTTCCCGGGGACGTAGATCAGGAAGCCCGGCTGGGTGAAGAATCCGTAGAGCAGGACGGCGATGAACACCGTTGCGATGACGCCGACGAACGAGATGAGGGGGATGGGACCGATCTTCTTGCTTTGGATCCCCGAGTTCGCGTACAGGTTCTTGCGCAGCGGGAAGAAGATGGCGGCGATGGACACGATGAAGAAATCGATCACGAGGCCGGCGGTGCTCGCCGCGAAGAACTGGACGAACTGGGCCACGTACGTGTACGGGATCAGGAACGCCTGCGAGAGGACAAAGGCGAAGAGGATCGCGTAGGTGGGCGAGTGGAAACGGGGGCTGACCCTCGAGAGGCGCTCCGGCAGAATCCGGTCGAAGGACCAGGCCATGACGTTCCGGCTCATCGTCAGGTACAGGAACGGGACGATGGCGAGCGACCACGCGGTGATGCCGACTCCCATGAGGTTCAGGAGCAGCTGGTTATGTCCGGCGAGAATGCCCGCGAAGAAGACCAACGAGGGCGGGACCGACAGAGGGTAGCTCGCGCTCCCGGTGTAGAAGAGCGCATAGATTGCGCCCAGGAATTGATCCCCAATCGTGTTCGTGAATCCCCACGCCATCACAAGGACGAAACCGACGAGGATGGCCAGGGCGCCGATCAGGGCGACCGGTGCGGCCCTCCGGGCGTTCCGGATCTCGCCGCCGACGTACGACGAATACTGGAAGAAGATCAGCGTCTCCGAGGCAAAGCCAACACCGAGCAGCGAGGGTCCGAGCTGGTTCCAGCTTGACACCGTCGGGAACACCCCGGACGAGTTCGCGGCATTGATCACCCCTTGGTAGCTCCCGTACGCGGAGAAAGCATTCACGAACTGGGCGTGGGTGCTCGCCGCAATCACGAAGATGGCGGTAACGGTGCCGATGATGGCCACTACGAACAACACCCGAAGCACATTGAGCGTCAGCCGAAGACCGGTGATGACGAGTGCGGCCATCGCCACGTTCACGATCGTGGCGGTGATGAACTCCCCATTCTGCGTTCCGAAATAGTTGCCGAGATTCACGAGAGCGGTGTTCCCGTCGATCGTTCCCAAGGTGGTCAACCAGCCCGAGAGGCCCAGGGAGGCTACGAACGATGCGTACGCGGCGATGTAGAAGATCGTCCAGATCGTCAAGGAGAAGTTGGCCGCAAACCCGATCGACGGGAACAGCGACCGAGTGTTGTAGACATAGTCGCCACCGGACCGGGGCATGGCCACGTTGAACAGCCAGTAGACAATCGAAAGCGCAAAGGCAGTCGCCGCTGCCACGAGCACGGCATCGATCAGATTCACGCCGGGCAGCGTATAGGGAAGGACGAGGAGACCAACGCTCCCGATGACGAGGTTCGCGATGACGAGGTTGATGATCACCGCATCCGCGGTCGTTATCTGCCGAACTAGGCCCGTTGCTTCTCGGACGAACGCCTGGGGGACCTGTTTCACATTCAAGTGAGAGGCTTCCTTTTGGGTTAGCCGCCTAACCTCGGCTGGGTATTTCAACGTTCGGAAACATGGATCGTCGACTACGTCAATTGCCGGAGGTACGGAGTTTCCGGAGCGGCGGATTCGGGTCCTCCTCTGGCCCCCACCCCGATCCGCTCGCGATAAATCGCGAAGAAACCCCGCCAATCGCCTCGACCGAACGGGTCTTGGCCTTCACGAGTTGAGGCTCGGCGGAGAGGTGGCCCACACCTGACCGATACTCCTCGATCCCCGGCGCCTCTGATGGATGAGCAGATTCGAAAGGCCACGATCGGAGAGCCCGTGCGCCTCGACGGCCCGATCCTACTTGCGGAGTACGATCCGGCCTGGCCTGAACAGTTCGCCCGCGAAGCGGCCCGGATCCGTAGTATCCTACGAGAGCGAGTCCTCCGGATCGAACACATCGGCTCCACCTCGGTGCCCGGCCTAGTCGCGAAGCCGATCATAGACATCTTGCTCGTAGTGGCGGACTCCGCGGACGAGCCCTCGTACGTTCCGGCGCTCGAGGGGGCGGGCTATGTGCTCCGGATTCGAGAAGTCGACTGGTATCAGCATCGGCTTCTCAAAGGACCGGATACGAACATCAACCTGCATGTGTTTTCGTTGAGATGCCCCGAGATTGAGCGCGTGGTGACGCTGAGGGATCGGCTGCGAGCGGACCCCGGGGAGCGTGAGCGGTACGCACGGGCCAAGCGGAGCCTCGCGAGCCGGAAGTGGAAGTACGTTCAGAATTACGCCGATGCAAAGTCCGAGATCATTGAAACGATCCTATCGAACGCGAGCGCCTCCTCGTCGCGCACGAAGCCGGGCGCTCCTGGGTGTCGGTCCCGAGAGAAAGCCGGCACCGACTGACCCATCGCGGGGATGGTCCAAAGCGCGAACTCAAGCCCTACTGGGCCATGAGCCATCCATGCCGGAGGTCTATCTCTCCAGCGGCGTGAGAACCCCATTCGTGAAGGCGGGCGGGGCCTACGCCAAACTGTCGGCGATGGACCTCTCCGTCCCCGTGCTGAAGATCATGAGCACGCGAGCGCGCCCAGACCTCCTCGCGTGGGGACAGGTGATCCCCGACCCATCGATCTCGAACATCGCGCGCGAGCTGATCTTCGCCGCGGGCCTCGATCCAACCATTCCGGCGTATTCCACCACCATGGCTTGCTCCACGAGTTTCATGGCGACGCTGCAAACGGCCGGGATGATCGGCCGAGGTGCCATGCATCTGGCTCTGGTGGGCGGCGCGGAGAGCATGAGCCATGTCCCCATCGCTCTGAAGTTCGAGGTCGCGGAGCGAATTGTCGGAGAGTTCTCGAAGAACCCGGCCGCGGCCGCGGAGTCCTTCGCACAACTCACATTGGAGGACTTCGACCTGCCGACGAGCGGTTGGGCGAACCGTGTGAGCGGTCGCACGATGGGCGATCACATGGAGGACACGGCCAAGGAACTCAACATTTCGCGAGCGGAACAGGACCAATGCGCCCTCCTCAGCCACCAACGGGCCATCGCGGGGCAGGACTCGGGATTCTTCAGCGACCTGGTCATCCCTTTCGCCGGAGTCGACCGCGACACGTTCCCGCGACGCGATACCTCACTCGACAAGCTGTCGAAGCTGCCGCCCGTGTTCGACCGCACGAGTGGCGCAGGCTCCCTAACTGCCGGAAATTCCTCCCCACTGACCGATGGCGCCGCGGGCGTCTGGGTCGGCGATGCAGACGGGCTGAGTCGTCTCGGGGCGAAGCCGACGGTGCGGCTCGTGGACTGGGAGGTCGGGGCGGTCGATTTTCGGGTGGACGGCATGCTCATGGCGCCAGCGTGCGCGATACCCCGACTCCTGGCTCGTCACCGCCTCCAAGCGAGCGACATCGCCCTATGGGAGATTCACGAGGCCTTCGCTGCCCAGGTTCTTGCCAACATCCGGGCCGCGATGGACCCGGTCTATCGGCGAGAGAAGGCCGGCGTGGACTTCGACCTGGGCGAGTTCCCGAAGGATCGCGTGAACCCGAACGGCGGCTCGATCGCGCTCGGCCACCCGTTCGGCGCGACGGGCGCCCGCATCCTCAGCCAGGCGGTCAAGGAGTTGACCGCGTTGCCGTCGGGGGCCCGCGCCGTCGTTTCGGTGTGCGCCGACGGAGGACAAGGCACGATCGCCCTGCTCGAGCGCGCATAGATTGAGGGGCACCGAACGGGTGCAGGGCCTCTCCGGGGCAAGTCCGGCCGGCGGCTAGGGGTTGCGGTTCGTGGAGTAGTTGCGTCTTTAGAACTCCGATCCACTCTGTTGAGCGGCGGGCTAGGGAATCGCTGAATGGTTCGAATCCCCCGAGGGGACCCTTCCTTTCCCGTGGGGAGTCTTCTGCTGACGAATCCTGTCGATAGATTTCTATTCAGACGGTAAACGGCATGGTCTCTCGTCGCGTCGGCATTGCCATCCTGCGGCGGCAGACCGGGTTCCGATTTCCCCCGAACGAGTGGCAGAATCCGTCTTCGGAGCATCCTTTCGCACCATTTACCGCATCCGGGCGTGCGACAGGATTGACTCCAATGCCTCTCCTATTCCCTGCCCGGTGGGACCACCGACAGGGAAGACCATGAACGCGATAGGGGCAGAACTGGAGCGGGTCGGAGCAAGGGAATTCTTCGCCCGCGAGTACCTTCTCGAAGACCTCGGCTGGATCGTCGCGGGGCTCTTGGGAAAGCCCGGCACGCGCCTGGAAAACGCAACGGGCCAGAACGTGCCGACCGGCAGGGCGCGGGCCTCGGCCAGTACGTGGTGATTCCGGGACGAGTGTGGGTCGGCCCCAAGCGGCCCGGCGAATCTAGATCCCGATCAGCGAATTGAAAGGCCGACCGTTCGGACACCGTATCGGAAGCGGACCCGACAGAGCCGAATGGACTCGCCAGGAGGAGACCGGGCCCGGCCCCGTGGTAGACCCTCGATGAGACCGCCCCGCCGATCGGAGTCGACTCGAATGGTTGTCGGCAGGACCCCTCGTCAGAGAACGGACAATGTTCCTCGAGGGGTCACTCCCTCCCGCGGTCCACGGGGGTCGGGCGAGGACGAGCGGTTTAAGAGCCGCGGCCGAACGGAACCCGGGGATGGCTAGACGGGGGAAAGCCCCCCGACCCGCGAGCGTTGCCCTCGGTGGGTCGGGAGGGTTTCCGGCGAGGAAGGGGTTGGGGGCAAGAGGAGCGTTCGATCCCTCCGGAATCGGACTCTGCTCGACGTTCAGCACCTCGACGCTCGCGGCTTCGTCCTCCTAGCTGTAAACATACACCTTGTCGGAAGAGTAGTCGGACACGTAGACCATGTCGTTATACTCGTTGTAGGTCGCACTCTCGGTGTTCGAGCCCGAGGGGGTCGAGATGGTCTTCGTCACGGTGAACAAGCTGATTTCCCAGATCTTGTCGGCGGTGACGCTCGTCACGAAGATGCGCAAATCGCTCTGCGACCAACCGACCGCGAAGGCACCGGTAAGGTGACTGATGGTGCCGTACAGCTCGCCGAATCCGCCGATGGCCGAAACGTTGGCTGACCCATAGTTGGCCACGTAGTCGAGCGCGTCGGCTGGGTCGTACGCAATACCCACGGGGGAGGTGCCGACGTTCGCAGACAACCGATAGGACCCGAACGGATAGTACGCGCTCAGAATCGTGACGTTGCTGCCGCCCCCGTCCGCGACCAAGATGGTGTTGCGGGACGGGTCGTAGCTCACCCAATCCGGTCCTAGGCCCACCGGTATTGGACCGCGAACGGTTGTGCCGGAGATGCCTACGACGGTGGTCCCGTACAGGTTTGATACCAGCATGTAGCCACTCGCGTTCCCCGGGTCGTACGCGATCCCGAACGGTCCATCAAACAGCGCGCTAGAGATGGTGGCTTTGATGGTCGTGCCAGAAATCTGGTACACGTGGTCCAGGGCCTTGTCCGTCACGTACACGTAGTTGTTCTGCGGGTCGAAGGCCGCGGCTGAAGGCGCGGCACCCGCCGGCAGGGCGATGGTCCCCGCGACCGTGCAAGTTCCCTTCAGCACGGTGATGGTGCCGCTCCCCTGGTTCGGAACATACACGGTATGGGTGACGGGATCGTAGCCCGAGAGGGCGGGACCGTTTCCGACCGTGCACGTGCTGTGCTTCGTTACCTTAGTAGCCTTGGCGGCAGCGCTGGCGACGTTGGCAGCTCCGGTAAGTCCCAGGTGTGGGGCAGTGCTAGTTGCCACGACGACCGGATGTGCTAGGCTCCCGGCCGGCACAATCATCAAGACGGCTACTGCGATTGCCCCGACCACGGCCAACATTGCACCGACTTTCCAAACTCGTTCCTTTCCACTCTTCACTCGATTGCTCCTGACGGCAGCGCCGTCGCGTCGCATCGGAATGTTGTTATACAAACCTTCCGAAGATTTCTCGGAAATGTGTGTGCCGACCTCCGTTTAGCGGCGCGAACCGCTTCGTTCGGTCCGGTTCTCGACTCGGCCTACTCTCCCGCGGACCCCTTCTCCGGGGCGCGCTCGGGCACGGCACCAGCC
>JBARJD010000073.1:0-7024 GCA_049800095.1 Thermoplasmata archaeon
GTGTCGGACGTGCTGGTGTCGGGTGATGGCTCGTACTCGTCAACCTCGTACACGCCGCCCGCGCCCGGCATGTACTACTTTGTCGCAACCTATTCGGGCGACTCCGACAACAGCCCGGTCTCGACCACGTGCGGTGCGAGCGGGGGGACTTTGACAGTAACGGTGACGGCGCCAGCGATCACGGTGACGCCGGGGCAGGGCCCGGTCGGAGCGACGTACACGGTGACGGGCTCCGGATACAGCCTGTCGTCGGGAGCAACGGTCTCCTTCAGCGGAGGGCTCATCCCGCCAACCGGTTGTTCCGATGGCACCTTCAGTGGGACAACGATCACGACGGACGGATCAGGAGACTTCAGTTGCGCGTTCAAGGTTCCTAGCGAGAGCGCGGGATCCTACCTAGTGGTCGGAGAGAACACAGCAACGAGCACTCTGACCATCGCGCTAACCTTCACGGTGACAACACTGGAGTTAACGGTGACACCGGGCCAGGGCCCGATCGGCGCGACGGTGACAGTGTCGGGAACGGGCTTCTCGGTCTCGACGACATTGCAATCGTTGGTCTTCGACGGTGCGACGATTACGAGTTCAAGTTGTTCAGGCGGTTCTTCGCTGACGACGGGCGTTAGTGGCGCCTTCTCGTGCACGGTCACGGTACCCGACAGGACGAGCCCCGGAGACATGGTGGTGAGGGCTACGGACGTAGCCGGGCTCTCAGCGATCTACAGGTTCACGGTGACGTCGCTTGCGCTCACGGTGAGCCCGGGCCAGGGCCCCATCGGGGCGACGGTGAAGGTGGCCGGGACGGGGTTTTCAGTTTCAACGAAGTTGAAGTCGCTAGTCTTCGACGGAGTGGCAATCACGACATGCATGAGCGGTTCTTTGACGACGAGTGGGACGGGGTCGTTCAGCTGCACGATCGAGGTACCGAGCGGGACATCCGGGACGACGGTCACTGCAGCTGACGTGGGGGGCCAGAGGGTGAGCCGTGCGTTCACGGTGACCACCCCCAAGATTACGGTGAGCCCGGCGACGGGTTTTGTGGGCGCGACGGTGACGGTCTCCGGGACGGGGTTTTCAGTGTCGATGAAGTTGAAGTCTCTGGTCTTCGACGGAGTGACAATCACGATGTGCACGAGCGGTTCCTTGACGACGAGTGGGACGGGGTCGTTCAGCTGCACGTTCAAGGTACCGAGCCGGACATCCGGGACGACGGTCACGGCGACTGACGTGGGCGGCCAGACTGCGACCACGAAGTTCTACGTAACGTGAGCCTGCGCAAGCTGCTCCGTAGCGGAGCAGATTGGGAGTCGGTGGGTGCAACGGTGCTTGCACCCAACCAAAAGTCAAGTGACCGTTGCGACACTCGCCTTGTGGGGAGTCACCGGGGTTGGGATTCGAAACCCGCTTGGAGAAAGTCCGAATCGAATGTGAAAACCTTCCGAACACCAAGCTCGTGCATGATCGCAAAGCTGGTGCAATCCGTGAAGCTCCAAGAGGTCTGTCTCTGCCCCAGGAAGAGTTCGAGGGCGGCTCGATAGTGTGCCGTAGTGACCCAGATCACTTGGACGCTCGAACTCGCTTCCAAACCAGAGACGAACCTCTTCGTGATGTCCGCTCCGGTCCGCTTCCTCAGCAACGTGAGAGTCTCGTCCATGATGTAATCGGAAGTCAGGAGCCGTCCCTCCGCCCCCTGGATCAGTCTGCCATTGAAAGCCAGCGCGCTCTTGTGATTCCCGTCTCGCACATCAGAGACCGCCAGCCACGCACTTGAATCCACGAAGATCATGGACGGCTCGGGTAGAGTATTTCATCGTGGTCTCGAGAATCCCAGTGTTTCCGCCCTTTGCTCTTTTGGAGAGGGAACATGTGGAATATCGGATCGTCTGGATTCACTGTGTCGGGGACGAGGTGGGCGCGGAGAGCTTCGCGTATCACCGCCTTCAGGGGCTTCCCTTCCTTGCGGGCCCGCTGACGGAGAAGATCGTACTCGCTCTCAGGGACGACCGTCTGCACAAGTGGCATGGATTATTGATTATGATGTATTGTACATAAGTTCTCGGGGAGCCTCGGAAGATGCCTCGGGGGCAGGCCGAAAGGGGTTGCAACGGAGATTGCACACTCGAACCATTCCGCGCGGCCTGGGCGGGCATACAAAACCCCCTCCTTCCGAACGGTACGATTCACGCGACAGCGGCCCCATTGGTTGTGACGGGGCCCCTTCGGAGCATGGTTCTTTCCTGCAGGGGCTTAATCTAACAGGAGCGGATTTCGTGCCGTGGCCTCGGTTCGCCGCCTCTCCGCCATAATGTTCACGGACATGGTCGGGTCCACGGCGTCCGCTCAGGCAAACGAGGTGGAGGCGCTCAAGCTCAGGAACGAACAGGCGAGGCTCGTCCGCCCACTCTTTGGTTCGCACGGGGGTCGCGAGGTCAAGTCGATGGGCGACGGGTTCCTCGCCGAGTTCGATAGCGCCCTACATGCTGTTCAGTGTGCCATCGACATCCAGCAGCATCTGCACGAGCGGAATTCTCAGCAAGGTGCAGTGCCCATCCAGCTTCGCATCGGTGTTCATCTGGGGGACGTGGAGCAGCGGGAGACCGACATTTTCGGAGACGCGGTGAATATCGCCTCTCGCATCGAGCCACTCGCAGCCCCCGGAGGAGTTTGCATCTCGGGAGAGGTATTCAGCCAGATTCAAAACAAGATTTCGAACAAGCTTGAAAAGCTACCAGCGATGGGACTGAAGGGGTTGCAGATATCGATTGACATCTACCGGGTCATTTTGCCGTGGACGAGTCGGGGATCCACGGGCGAGAGCTCTGGCCCGACCGGGATCGCGGTACTCCCGTTTACTAACATGAGCCCGGACCCCGCAGACCTGTACTTTGCAGACGGCCTAACAGAGGAGCTGATCACCGTTCTCTCTCAGCTGCGGGAGCTTCGAGTCATCGCTCGAACGTCGGTGATGCAATACAAGTCCACTACCAAGGCGGTCTCCCAGATTGGGGCCGAGCTGAGCGTTTCCTCGATCCTGGAGGGGAGTGTGCGAAGATCCGGGAATCGGCTCCGGATCACCGCCCAGTTGATCGACGCTCGCACCCAGGGACACCTCTGGGCCAAGTCGTATGACCGTGAGATTGACGAAGTGTTCCTCATTCAAACGGAAATCGCAAAACAGGTGGCGGAGGCGCTGAGGATTGAGTTGTTGTCCGCTGAGGCGGCACGACTAGATTCTCGGGCTTCGGTGGAACCCGAGTCTTACCTCGCGTACCTGAGAGGACGCGCCCTCATGCACGAAACTCCAACCCGAGATTCGATCGAGGCAGGGAGAAAACAGTTCGAGCTTGCGATTTCGTTTGATCCCAAGAACGCCGCGGCGCATGCCGGGCTTGCCGACGCTCTCCGCATGCGAGGGTGGTGGGAAGAGACCGCGCGGGGGGCAGAGTGGGACCAGGAATGCCGGCGATTGGTCGCGCGGGCAATCGAGATTGACCCGAATCTCCCGGAGGCACACGCGTCCCTTGGGCTGATGCACTACGACGATCGGGCGTGGGCGGCGGCGGAGAAGGAGTTCAAAGTGGCGTTGTCGCTCACCCCGAGTTATTCGCTTGCGCACCATTGGTTCGGACAGCTGTTACTAACTCAAGGACGGGCAGCTCAAGGGCTCGCCGAATTCACCCTAGCCGAAGGGGCCGACCCCCTCTGGACGGTGAACCTCAATCAGTTGGCCCTATTGCTTACATGGCTCGGCCGACTCGACGAGGCCCTTGTCAAGATTACGAAACTCCGCGAACTGGCGCCAGACAAGCAAGAGACCCACGTGGCTTTCGCGTTCTACCTCAGGGCCCGATCCGATCCCGAGCGCTGCCGCGAGGAGTTCCAACGGTCCTTGGAGCTCGAACCCAACCCAAAGTTTCAGCTGATAATTTCGGCGTTCATGCACGCCATCGCAGGGGAAAAGGAACAGGCTATGGCGCTCCTACAGCAGTTGGAGGCGTCTTTGCGGCAAGGAGAGTACCCACAATTTATGGCCTGGATTTATGCGGAACTAGGCGACCTCGACGCCTGTTTCCGCTGGCTCGAGGGGGTGCTGGACAGCTCCGGTTATTTCACTCTCGACATCTTTCAACTCAACCCGGACCTCGCGCACGTGCGTGCCGACCCGAGATTTGCAAATCTGCTGAGGAAGGCGAACCTCTCTTAATCATCGCGGAACGGATCCTGCCTAGGTCACACGTGGCACCCCTTTTCAAACGTGCAATGGGCGTTGCACCCACTCGCTAGACCATGAGCAAGAAGTGTGACAAAGGGAGGAATAGTTTCCTATCTCCCATCTCTATCAGGTCACGCGTGACGACCAGTCCGAACGGCACCGCAGGATGCGCCGCGAGGAAGGCGTTCAGCCCGTCTAGATCGTGATGAGGGTCTGTACGATACTTCACTTCTATCGGGACTGCCTTGTCGTCGATTCTGACTACTACGTCGACCTCCCGGTCATGCCTGTCTCTCCAGTAGAATGCCTTAGGTTCCGGGCCCGGGTTTAGGCAGTATACAAGTCGTTTCGCGTGATCGTGGACAATCCCCTCAGCAAGGCGACCCATCAAGGCCGAATCGGTAAGTGTCCGCCGGTCAACTCTGCCCAGTAGAGCGTTCTGCAACCCCGGATTCGCGAGTAGGATCTTACGCTGTCGTCTGATTCTCTTTGCTCTACTCTCGGAGAAGAACTGTGCTTGGGCCACAAGAAAGACACTTTCAAGATGATCTAAGTAGTCAACGATCGTTCGTTCTTGGACGTGTAGGGTATCAGCCAGATTCCGGTAGCTGATAAGTTGACCGCTCTCGTGCGCGAGGAGTCCCAACAGGTCATAGAATAATTGCGGGGTGCGAATCTGATAGACGCGCGAGAGGTCGTTGGCTACGGTCAGATCAAGATACTCTCTAAGTCGTGCTGCAGATCGATGGAAGTCACGCGATTCAAGTAGCTCGGGGAAGCCGTCTATCAGGAAGTACCTATCAAGGGTGGAACGTAAGGCTGCCCGACCCCTGGTTGCAGTACCTTCTACCTCTCTGAGCTTCCTTTCCAGAATGCGTGGGTCATTACGTTGCACTGAGGAAGCAAAAGCCTCCCGAAGTCGGAGGCCAGTATCGTTCCAGCGGGGGTCGTCGGTCTGGTACATCAACACGTCGACGAACTTCCATGTGAGGAGGAGATGAGTAGCGATTCGACCGGTGAGACTCGCAGCAGCCCCGCTCTTTAACTCAGAGAGCGAGCTAGACGAAATGAGAAACTTAATCGGGTACTTTTGGTCAAACCAGCCTTTGAGATCACGATGCCAATTGTCGACCTTCGTAATCTCATCGAGGAATATGTAGACTTTATCCCTGGACTTCCGCCATGGCTTACCGAGCACTCGATCGGCGTAGATGTTTAGACAGTCGTTGAGCGGGCTCTTGGCTGCCGCTGTCAGGCCTGGGAGATCAAAGTTCACGAACAGGATGCGCGACGATGAAGCCGAAGACTCAAGCAAGTGTTCGATCAATTGGTAGAGTAGCGTAGTCTTCCCGACCTGGCGAGGGCCACCTACGGCCGAAATGGGTCTCGAATTCACTTCGTTTCTCAGAACGAAGTAGTCCCTTCGGTGATACTCGTGAGTTAGCTCCGCGGGAACCTTACCATCTTCCCACCAAGGATTGGCGTCGATGAGAAGGCGGTACACCTCGTCTACGTCAGTTACCATGTAGCGTATCGCAGTACATCAAATCTATTTAGATATGATGTACTAAGGAGCATCACATTTCACTAAGTTAGACCCGTTCGTCAACGGCCCGGGTAGCTACCCGGGCAGGACTCTGTGGACGAAAGGGGGTGCGCTTGGCCCGAAGAGAAGAGGGAGGATTGTTCGGAGCCGGTACCTCCCGGGTCGGTGTCGCGCGTGCCATTCTTCTCAGAGATAGCTGCAAGACGCGTTGCACACACCTGAATAGATCAGGACTTCTTTGGCGCCCGAGCGCCCTCTCGAGCAAGTCTCGCCATTGCGGCAGCGTCGACCCACTTGTAGTTGGACCCCTTGCGGAGTTTCACCATATGATGCTCGTTTCGGATGT
This sequence comes from Thermoplasmata archaeon, assembly GCA_049800095.1. Classification (GTDB taxonomy): domain Archaea; phylum Thermoplasmatota; class Thermoplasmata; order Lutacidiplasmatales; family UBA184; genus JAKIWV01. The sequence continues at coordinate 6,106 of JBARJD010000073.1, forward strand.
GTGCTTCCAAGTCCGTGGGATCGAGTTCGCGGCCTTTCGCCCTGAACCTCAGGTCCTCCACTTCATACACCCGGTCACAAATTGGGCATTGCTCGTAGTCAGGCGGATTTACTGGCCGGCGGAGCTCTGTCATCTTAGGATATGATAAGATGATACGATATTTAAACAAAGCGAAATCCTACTGTCCGAGTCGACAAGGGCCGTCTATCATCCAAACCTTCTGCGAGTGCAGTGGTTCTTGCAACAACGTGAGGGATAAGGGCGGGGGATCTACCGGTTCGCCTGGAATCGACTTCCTACTCGAAGAGAAAGGGACGTGAGGGTGCGAAGGGATTATGGATCGAGGGGAGGTCCTCACCCAATTCTGGGGTCGGCAGATAGCCATCGTGCTGGTCTCAGTGGCGCTTTTTGTCGCATTGTTCTTTGTGGCAGGATCAGAGCTGCAGAATCTGCCGCGAGAGGCTTTCGGGGTGTTGTTTACAGCATTTGCGACCCTCGCAGGGCTCACTTTCACCGCATTTTCTATCCTAGCGACGTTCATCCCTGGTCTTAGGAAAGACTTCGTCAAATCGCGCACTTTCGCCGCGATGGGACAAACTTTCGTACTATCGATGGCGACTGAACTTCTCGCCTTTCTCCTGGCAGGACTAACATTCCTCGCTTTCGGGCGCCCGGGAATAGTAGTGGCCGGGCTTGCGTCTGTCTACCTAGCGATACTCTCAGTTGGTTTTTTAGCACAATTAATGGCGGACATGTCGACTCTCTTTAAGATGGCTCGAACCGGGCCCTAGTGACCCCGAATCGCTTCGCCTATCTGTCCCAGAATTCAAGCGGCTTCGTCTGGATTGGGGGGAGACTTCCAATTAGCTCAGATTCGTGGTTCGCTAACAGATCGCGGAGGGCTCTAAACGTAACTGCA
>JBARJD010000074.1:0-16773 GCA_049800095.1 Thermoplasmata archaeon
GTACCCGACTTTGCCCATTCCGAGGCCCCCGTACTCCTCGGGGATCGGCACTCCGAAGTAGCCTTCCTCCTTCATTCGGGCGACGGTCGCCGCGGGGAACTGTTCCTTCTCGTCCATGTCGACCACGACCGGAGCGATCTCCTTCTGTGCGAAGGCGCGCACCGCCTCGCGCAGTGCCTCGTGTTCGGGGGTGAACGCGAACTCGATCGTCATCGGTCAGGTCCCCGTGAACTTCGGCGGCCGATGCTCGATAAAGGCGGCAAGGCCCTCGTCCAGGTCCGAGCCCATGACTACGACGTGCAGAAACGCGTCTTTCTCAGCCCGTAAACCTTCCAGCAGGGTTCCATCCGACCCGACCTGCATCGCGTGCTTGGCGCCGGCGACCGCCCGCGGCGCCTTCTGAGCGATCGTGTGAGCCCAGTCGCGGGCGGCACGGAGTTCTTGTCCCGAGGGGGTGACCTTGTTCACCAATCCGATGCGCAGCGCTTCGGACCCCGGGATCAGGACGGCGGTAAAGATCAGCTCCTTGGCCTTCGCGGGACCCACGAGGCGGGGCAAGCGCTGGGTTCCTCCGTAGGCGGGCAGAAGGCCGAGACCGGCTTCGGGGGCTCCGAGCTTCGCTGAATCGGCGGCGATGCGGAGGTCGCAGGCCAGGGCCAGTTCGAGACCCCCGCCGACGGCGAGTCCATTGATGGCCGCGATGGTCGGGCATCGGAGCTCGGCCAGCCGCTGGAACAGCGCCTGGCCACGCGCCTGGATCTCCGGGGCCTTCTCTTTGCCGAGCACCGCCATCTCTTTGATGTCTGCGCCCGCGCAGAAGTACGGACCATCTCCGGTCACGACGACGCACCGGGTTTTCCCGTCGGAGGCGATTGTCGTGATCCGCGCGTCGAGTTGATCCAACAACGACGTGCTCAGCGCGTTGACTGGAGGATGTCGCAGGATCAGGAGTTCAACTCCGTCCTCTTCGCTCTTCGATCCGATCAATTCCGGTGCGCCCATCCCCCAACCCAACGGCCGTGACTGGGAGACGCGATTTAAGCGCTCGGTGGTTGAGCCGGTCGGGCGACCTTCTCGCCGGCGAGCCGGGCATCGCTATATGGCCGGCGCCGGTCCTCTGCCCGTGAATCCCCCGGGCACCTTTGCCGACGCACGCGCGTCATGGGATGAAGCGCAGTTCGTGGTCGTGGGGGTCCCCTTTGACCGAACGACCTCCTTCCGGCCCGGCGCCCGATTCGGACCCGATGCCATCCGGCAACAGTCGTGGACCTTCGAATCGTTTGACCTCGAGACGAGCGTCGACCTGTCCGAGGTCCCGATTCACGACCTGGGCAATACCGAAGAGTTCGGCAGCGCACAGCAGATGGTGGATGGCGTTCGAGAGGAGATCCGTCCGATCTTTGCCGCGGGAAAGATCCCGATCGTCTTTGGAGGGGACCACGCCTGCTCACCCCCCGTCGTGGAGGCGCATCCCGAGCCGGCGTCCTTGGGCGTCCTCTACCTAGACGCCCACATGGACTTCCGAGACGAATACCTCGGAGACCCCCGGAGTCATGGTTGTTCCTCGCGCCGGATCGTAGAGCGGGTCGGGGCCCGGAACGTCGTGGTCTTCGGGGTCCGCTCGGTTTCGAAGCAGGAGGTCGAGGACAACCGTGCTATCGGGATGTCGTACGTCACCGCGCACGAAGTGGCGAAGGAAGGGATCGAGTCTGCGGTACAGCGCGCCCTGAACATGCTCAAGACCGACCGCGTCTACATTTCTCTCGACATCGACGTGATCGATCCCGCCTTTGCGGGGGCGACGGGAACTCCCGAACCGTTCGGTCTCACGCCGCGCGACGTGAAGTACGCCATCGGACAATCCGCGCCCCGGCTCGCCGGACTCGACATAATGGAAGTCAGCCCCCCCTGGGACACCGGAAACACGAGCAACCTCGCGGCCCGGCTCGCGCGGGAAGCGATCGTACGAGTTGTGGCGAGCCGCCGCGGCCGCTAGGGGGACCTACGGTGCCGGACGCCGAAGAAGACCGACCCGTCTCGCGTGGGGCCGAGGCCTCGCTCCACACGGTGGAATGGCTAGGGCTTCCGGCTCTCCGGAAAGAGCGGGAGACCAAGAACTATCGGCCCAAGAATCTGGACGAACGCTTGAAACGAGAGCGGACTCGGAACGAGGTTCGGCTCCTCACCGAAGCGCGCCGTTTAGGGGTCCGGACACCGATCGTGTACGACGTGGACCTTCCACACCATCGCTTGATCCTGGAGCAGCTCCCCGGGCCCACCTTGAAAGACCTGCTCGATGCCGCGAAGGAGGATCTTGCGCCGGTGGAGCCCCCAGTCCGCGCGCTGGGGAAGGCCATCGGCCGGCTCCACGCCGGTGGGATCTCCCATGGTGACCTCACGAGCAGCAACATCCTCTATCCAGACGGCCCCGCGGCGGCGCCCGCGCTGCTGGACCTATCGATGGGCGCGCGCAACGCGGGCGTCGAAGAGCGCGGGATTGACCTTCATCTCGTCGAAGAGGATCTCAAGGCCCTTCACCCGAAGGGCGAAGCCCTCTTTCGAACGTTCCTCGAGGGCTACGCCGAGGGCAACCCGGATGGCCAAGCCGATGTCCGCAAACGCGCGCGAGAGATCCGGGGCCGGGTCCGATACGCCTGAGGCGCGTTTCAGCGTTCGACGCGCGCCAGTCCGTCGCGCAATGCCGCGGGGAGCTCCTCAATGATGTCGGTCGCGACGAGTCCCCAACTTCGACCGTTGAAGGCGCGGAGGCCGGCTTCCCCTACCCAGTAGGCGGCCAGTCGCGCGGCGTCGAGGCCATCCACCCCGCGGGAGAGCAGCGAGCCCACCACCCCGGCGAGCACGTCTCCGGTACCCCCCACCGTCATGGCCGGATGGTGATGTCGGTTCACGTAGGCCCGACGTCCATCGGTGAGCAAGTCGACGTCGTCCTTCGCGAGCAGCGTCACCCCCCGTTCGAGCGCACTGCGCCGCGCGGCGTCGAGCCGGGAATCCGGCACGGCTTCGCGGACGTCGACAAACCGAGCGTCGAATTCGTGACGGTTCGGTGTCGCCACGCAGGGCGCTTTCTGGGCGGCGGTCGCCGAGGTGCGGGGCAGGGCCGCCAGCGCGTCGGCGTCCACGACGAGCGGCAAGCCGCGCGATCGGAGCTTCCCGACAAAGTCGAGCATCGACGCCGCGCTCTCGGGCGCGTCGCCGACCCCCATGCCGACCACCACCGCATCGGGATGGAGTTGATCCACGAGATGGAGCAGGGTCGGCACGTCCGAGGGTTGAAAGCACTCGGCGCCGACCGGGTAGACAATCAGGTTTGGCGAGAACGATTGGATGTGACCGGCGGCCGGCTGGGGAGCGGCGATCACGGCACGCTCCGCCCCAGCGCGGAGAATGGCAAATCCCGCCAGAGCTGGGGCGCCGGCGTAGGGGCCTCCCCCGACCACCAATACGCGCCCGCTCCGGGGGGAACGAGTTCTCTGGTCCGGAAGCGGATAGAAGAGAAAAACTCCGGGGCCCGTCTCGTTCACCGCGGCCGGAGGGATGCCGATGGGCCGGACGATGATCTCGCCACAATTCTCCGGAGTCATCCCCTCCTTCACGGACTCCAGCGCGACGGTCCACCGAGGGCGCACGGTCACCGGTGAGCCAAGCCCCGTGGGTTCGTCCACGGAAAGGATCGGAACCTCGGAGCTCGCGAGCGCCAGCACGGCCTCTCGCACGGGGGACCGTGGTTCGCCGTGCTGACCGGTGCCCAGCATCGCATCGACGAGGAGGGAGTAGCCCGCGAGCTCCTGCGTCCGGACGACTCCGACCCGAACACGAGTGGTCGGCGCGATCCGCTCGTAACACCGACGGGCCGGGGACGAACGGATCTCACCGGCGGGAGCCAGGAGCCAAAGGTCCGGTGAGAAGCCCCATTGCCTGAGATAGTGGATCGCAGCGAATCCGTCGCCGCCGTTGTTGCCGCTCCCAGCGATGACCGCCACGCCGTCCGACGGACCTTGGAGATGGCGCGCGACTTCCTCGGCCACCGCCCGTCCGGCATTCTCCATCAACGTTTCGATGGAAACGCCGAGCGCGACGGCGTTCGCCTCGATGACGCGGGTCTCCCGTGCGCTCTGGGCCGGAGCCTCCACGGGTCGTCGACCTCAGGCTGTTGGAGTTCCCTTCGGTTGGTCGGCTTCGCCGAACACGTTCACGCTCGCCGGCAGGAGGTCGCGCCGGGCCAAGTAAGTCGCCTGCGTCCGGCTGTATCGGAACAGGATGTCGCACTTGCCCTCCTGGAATCCCCAGGGCCGCAGAATGAGTAGGTCGCCTTCCCGGACCCACATTTTCTTTTTCATTTTTCCGGTGATACGTCCCATGCGGGGGATGTTGTCCTCGCACATGACGCGGATCCGGGCCGCCCCCATCAGCTGGCTCGCGACACCGAAAATCTCCCCCCGATCCCGCCGGGGAAGCGGGAGGCGACCGACCTCCTCGCCACCTTCCACGACCTCGACGGTCGTCGGAGTGTCCGCGACGGGTTCCTCCGGTGAGGGGCTTGGCTCCTCGGGCGGCCCCGAGGGCGGGGTGGAACTCTGTTGCACGAGGGTTGTCAGCGGTCGAGAGTATTAAACGGACCCCCGGGGAGGGAAGACCTTCCGGGGATTCTCGACGAGAATCTTCTCGAAGGTTTCCGGCTGGAGCGGGAGGGCGCGGACCGCCTTCAGATGTTCTCCCAGGTCCCGGACCCCTGGGCCGGGCCAGTCGCTTCCGTACACGACGCGGTCACGGATCTTCTCCAGGGCGGGGAAGTACTCGAGCAGCTTGGACGGCGGCACGCTGGAGGTCTCGAGGTAGACGTTGGGGAATCGACGCGTCAGGAACATGGCTTCCTCCATCCAGAGGGGTCGACCGCCGTGCGCGAGCACGATCGTGAGACGGGGGAAGTCGATCGCGACGTCCTCAACCAACAGCGGCTGCCCGTACCGGCTCCGCGCGCCCGGGAAGATCGAGGTCCCGGTATGCACGATGACCGGGACGCGCAGATCCTCGCAGGCGGCGTAGATCTCCCGGAGGCCCTCGAGTTTCCCATCGAGGTACGCGTTCGGCGCGAACAGTTGGTGCGGGGGATGGAGTTTGATCCCTCGGAGTCCATACTCGCTGACCAGCCGGCGCACCTCCTTTCCCGGCTCCGGTCGGGTCGGGAGGACCGAGCCCACGGCGATGAGGCGGTTCGGGTCGGCGCGGACGAAGTCCCGTACGAATTCGTTCGCTTTCTCGGTGTACCCGATGACCTCGGGTGCGACGTAGTTGACCAGCACGGCCCGCTCGAGGCCGGCTCCGTCGAGGAGTTTCAAAAAGGCCGGCGGATCCTTCAGGAGCGACTCGAAACCTCTCGCGTCGGGGTGCGTGTCGATGAGCGCGCGCGCCTCCGGCCGCATTTCCCAGAGCGGGTTGATGTGGATATGGCAGTCGGTGACGCCCATTCCGGGGGACCAACGACGGCCCGCATTTGACCCTGTGGGAGCGGGGTGACCCAGAATCCGCGGACCGTCGGGCGCCGGCTTCAGATTCCCACTACGCGGAGGTTTTAAGGAGAAGGAAGCTCGGTGCCCCGTCCGTGGCGCGCGGGTCAAGCAATCTCACGGTCGTCAATTCGAAACACCTCTCGCGATACCTCGCCGAAGGTGAAGTGCTCTACGTAGAGACCCGTGCGACGAAGTTGTTCTACTTCCCGGGGCCGATTGTGGTCTTGCTCATCATGCTCGTTCTGGACTATTCTGCCGCCGCGGCTCGGTACGGGTGGGCCGCCTTCCCAGGACTCTCCGCCCAATTTGCTCGACTCCCCAAAGGGGACCTGCACTACGTTCTGTACGTTCTCGGATTCATCACCCTCCTGGTTCTAATCTGGTTGCTCGTCCGGTATATCCGCTGGGTCCGAACGATCTACGCCGTCAGCAATCACCGGATCATCATCAAGCGCGGCATCGCATCACGGGACATTGACGACATCCCGATGAACCAGGTCCGCGGAGTCGATGTACACCAAACGATCGGCCAGCGGATGCTCGGGTATGGTACCGTACGTGTCAGCGCGGAGTCCGGTCAGGCCAAGTCGATCGGCAATGAGAACTGGCTGGGCATCCCGAAGCCGTTCCAGGTACAGCGAACCATCGAGACGGTGATGCAGAACCCGGGCATGGCTTCGAGTCCCTATCCTCAACAGCCGACCGGCGTCTATTCCAATCCGCCCCAGTTTCAGCAGCCGCCCTCGTCTCCGCCACCGAAGTAGCGGCGCGGTCGGTCGGGAGAGCTCAACTGCCGCGCGCGCGGCGAATCTCCGCGGTGAGGGCGGGAAGGATCTGGAACAGATCGCCGACGATGCCGTAGTCGGCCACTTTGAAGATCGGGGCATTCGGGTCGGAGTTGATCGCCACGATCGTCCGAGAACTGATCATTCCAACGAGGTGCTGAATGGCGCCCGAGATCCCGACCGCGATGTAGAGCTGGGGTGAGACCGTGCGTCCGGTCTGTCCGACCTGAAACGACGCCGGTTTCCAGCCGGAGTCCGTGACCGCGCGCGAGGCGCCGACAGCGGCCCCGAGCGAGGCCGCGAGGTCGTCGAGGAGCCGGAAATTCTCGGGCCCCTTGAAACCCCGACCGCCCGAGACGACGACGGTGGCCTCCGAAAGATCTGGGCCCGAACCGGACGGGGCCGCCTCGAGGCCGGTGACGAGACCGAGTGCGGGAACACTCCCCAACTCGGGGACCGAGTGCGCCTCGATCGGGGCCTTGGAACCTGAGAGTTCCGGAGAGGGGAAAGCGTTCGGACGTAGACCGAGCACCGCACGAGCGGCATCGACCCTGACTTCCTCGACGGCTCGACCGCTGAACACCGGGCGGGTCGTCGCCAGAGCGCCATCGCCCGCGAATGAAATGTCTGCGACTCCGGTCACCGCCGCGGCGCCCCACCGCGCGGCCAACCGTCCCACGAGCTGGCGACCGTGGCTGGTGCCACCCACGAGAATAAGCGTCGCGCCAAGTTCCTGCGCGATCGCCGCGACCGCGGCGGACCAGAGCGCTGCATGGAAGGCGTCGAAGCGGGCGTCGGTGAGGGTCAGCACTTTGTCCGCTCCGCGCTCAGCGACCTGGGCCGCCGCCGACTCGAGGCCGGACCCGAGAAGAATTGCAGTCACCGAGCCGGTCCCCGGCGGACCCGCGATCCGGCGGCCCACGCCCAGCGCTTCGAGCGAGGAACGGACCGGCGCGGCTTCGCGGCGCTCGATAACGACGAGTACCGGGCCGCTCACGGGAGCGTCTTCGCCTCGTCCCGGAGCAAATGGACCAACTTCTGGGCGGCCTCTTCGGGGGACTTGTACTCGATCATCTTCGCTCCGGTGCGCGGCGGAGGTAGTCGGAACGACACGACGTGTGTGCCCGTCGGGGCCGACCCCATCCCCGGTGCAAGATCCGTCCACGCAATCTTGTCGATCGCGGTGCGCCGCGCCTTGAGGACGTTCTGAAGTTTAGCGGTCCGCGGGTCGTTCCACGCCTGTTGGAGGCAGATGAGCATCGGAGTCGGCGCGGTCACGCCTTCGGAGCCCCCCTCGACGGCCCGAAGGAACGTGAACTTCGTGGCCGTCGCATCCCACCGAAGGTTCACCACGGGGCCATAGTCCGCAATGCCGAGCCGCTCCGCCACTGCCGGCCCGACAAGTCCTGCCTCGTCATCGAGGGCCTGCTTACCCACAAGAATCAGGTCGAAGGGCGTTTTCCGGCAGACGAAGGAAAGGGCCTCGGCCGCCCGCAGTGGGTCGACCGATACGTTGGCGGGTTGCTCCACCCAGATGGCCCCGTCGCAGCCCAGGGCCATCGCCGAACGCAGGATCTCCTCCGTCCGAGGCGCCGGGCCGAAGGCGATGGCCCGGACCCTGGAACCCGGGATCGCCTCCTTGAGCAGGAGCGCCTGCTCGACGGCCGATTCGTCGTATCCAGTCAGGACCCACTTGGCGCCGTCCGTATCAAGGGAGGTGCCCCCCGCGTTCGGGCGCAGGCGGGTCTCCGGATCCGGGACCGGTTTGATGAGAACAACGAGTTCCATCCCGGGGCTCCGTTCTAGGCGTACCTCGAGAGCAGTTCCCGCGCAATCACGATCCGCTGGATCTCGTTCGAGCCCTCGTATATCTGCGTCAGCTTCGCGTCGCGCAGGAGTTTCTCGACGGGATAGTCCTTCATGTATCCATAGCCGCCAAAGATCTGGATCGCGTCGTCCGCCACCCGCATCGCAGCGTCCGAGGCGAAGCATTTCGCCATCGAGGATTCCAGCGAGCCGCGCTGGCCCTGGTCGATCCACCAGGCCGCTTGCCAGGTCAGTAGCCGCGAGGCGTGGAGGTCTTGCGCCATGTTCGCGAGCTTTAGCTGTATGGCTTGGTGCTCGCCGATGGGTTTCCCGAACGAGTGGCGCTTGTTGGCGTAATCGCCCGCGTAGTCGATGGCCGCTTGGGCGATGCCCGTCGCGAGCGCCCCGATGGGCGTTCGGGTGTGGTCGAGCGTTTGCATCGCGAGGGCGAACCCTTCTCCTTCGGCTCCCAACCGGTCGGTCCCGGGCACTCGGACCTTGTCAAACTTTACGGTGCTCGTCGAGGAGGCCCGGTGTCCCATCTTCTCCTCGTCCTTACCGGGAGTGACTCCTTCCGTTTCGCGGGGCACGAAAAAGGCGGTGATCCCTTTGTGGCGGAGCGTCGGGTCGAGCGTCGCGAACACCGTGTAGAGGGATGCGTGGGGGGCGTTCGTGATGAAGCACTTCTCGCCATCCAGTACGTAGAACTCCCCGTCGCGGCGGCATCGGGTCTGGAGACCCGCAGCGTCGCTTCCTCCACTCGGCTCTGTGAGACAGAATGAGGCGAGGTGGTAGGACTCACAGAAGGACGGTAGGGTTCGCCTGCGTTGCTCCTCCGTACCGCCGAGAAGTATCGGCTCGAGCGCCAGGCAATTGGCGATGATCGACGTCGTCATGCCTCCACAGGCATGGGCCAACTCTTCGACGATGAGACACTGGTCGAAGACGGAGAGCCCGCTTCCTCCGTATTCGGTGGGAACGTTGAGGTTCATCAGGCCGAGTTCCCAGGCCTTCCGATAGACCTCCTCGGGGAATCGCCCCTCCCGGTCGCATGCGGCCGCAACGGGGAGCATCTCGGTCTTGGCGAACTTCCGGGCGAGGTCCTGCAGGCTCCGCTGCTCTTCGGTCAGCGAAAACTCCACCATCACGACCCCGGCGTCGGCGCAGAGCGGCGTTCGCTATAATACGGTTCGGCCGTGCGCTGTGTGTGGCGCGACCTCCTCGCCGACCGGGCCGGACCAGTGAGCTCCGGGTCGGCTCGGATTTCCGGTTCGACGCGGGTCGGTCCCGCCGTATCGGTGCGCCGGAGGTGATCCTGGGCGAAGGCAAGACGCCGACCCAGCTCCTCCGGCTGCTGCAGGCGCTTCACCAGAAGGGACAGGGAGCGTTGATATCCCGGCCGACCGCCGCCCAACGCAGCCACCTCCGCGCCGCCCGGCGTGACGGTCTTCCCGTCAAGCTCCTCCCGGGTGGCCGCATCGCGCGCCTCGAGGGTCCCATCTCGGATTTGACGGAGAAAGGGCCCGTCGCACTCTTGGCCGCCGGCACCAGCGACGCACCCATCGCGGAAGAGGCCCGGCAGATTCTCGAATCCGTGGGGGTCGACGTGGTGACCGCGTACGATGTCGGGGTCGCCGGCCTGCACCGGCTCCAGCGCGCCCTTCGTACGATCGAACGGCGGGGCCCCCAGGTCTACCTCGTCTTCGCCGGTCGGGAGGGCGCGCTTCCGACCGTAGTGGCAGGACTGGTGCCGGCTCCCGTGGTCGGGGTCCCGGTCTCCACCGGGTATGGCCGAGGTGGACGCGGAGAGGCGGCCCTGACGGCAATGTTGCAGTCGTGCGCTCCGATAGCTGTAGTCAACATCGATGGGGGCGTTCCCGCCGCACTGTTTGCGCTCCAATTGCTTGCGGGGAACCGTCGGGGCGGCGGGAGTGCTGCTCGTTGAAACCCGATACCCTTTTCTCACGCTGCACCGGTTGGCGTCCGGAATGGCGCCAAAGCCTCCTCCACCGGACGCGGACCGCGAGGAGGAGCGCGCGGAGCGCCATCGCCTAGACCAACTCGATGCCAAGATACGCGAGCTCCGGCCGAAACGGCAGGCGCTGATCCAGGAGCTCCTGCGGCTTTCCGACGAACAGAGGGACTTGTTCAACGAACGTGGACCTCAGCAGGGGCGGCTCGAAGAGCTGAATGAGGCCCACCGGCACCTGGGCCGGGATCTGGGCCGACTCCGTTCCGACCTCGATGTCGCCCGCAGGGCGCGAGACGAGCGGCTCATCGTCGTCCGAGAGCTCCGCGCCGCGATGCCCAAGTCGGCGAGGTCGCCGACGGAGCAGCTCAGGAAGGAAATGGGTAAGCTCGAGCTACAGCAGCAGACCCGAGCCGTTCCCCTCGACGAGGAGAACGCCCTCATCGACCACATGCGACAGCTGCGCAAGGAAATCGCCCGGGCCGAGTCGGAAGCCACGGAGGTGGCCCAGCGCGCCGAGACCCTCCGTGCCGCCGAAGCCTCTTTTGAGTCGGCCCGAGCCGAGGTGGACCGGCTACGGAAGACGCTCGACGATCAACGGGCGGCCCGGGACCACGCGATGGAGACACTGAAGGGGGAACTCGTCGTCGCGGGTCAGGCGATGGCCCGCCTTCGTGAGAAGAGTCAGGCGCGCGGAACGGTTCGACGCGAGCTCGACGACATCGACCGCACCCTCCGCGGGATGGAGCGAGAGTTCGATGACCTCCGGCGCCAGTATCGCGCGCGGCGCGGAGACGCCCGGCGGGTGGTCGTGGAGCACAACCGGTCCGCCCGTCGGGCGGTCTCGGACCCGTCCGAAATGGACCGTGCTGTCGACGACCGCCTCGAGCAGTTGCTCAAGGGCGGAAAGATCCGTCTGACCTGAGGCGCCCTAGGCGGCCGCGGCGGGTACGGGCGGGAAGATGTCGATTACGGTGATGACGAAGACGAGGACCTGCCCCTGCACCTCTTGGTTGAAGTCTTGGGTATAGGTGCCCGTCGTGGGATCCACGGCGGTGACGAAGAACTTTCCATTGGACGAGCTTGAGCACGGCCCCGTCCCATTGAAATCCTTCCCGAGCAGGTGGCCGGCCTGGGCGGGCGAAAGTTGATTGACGAGCGTGATCGCACCGGCCCCGTTCGGCGTGCCCGATATGCCCGTCACCACAACGGGCCAACCGGCCGGGGAGCCGACAAAGCCGATGTACGGCAGGTTCTCGATCGTCACGAACGAGCTGTTGGCGGCCAGCACGGTCACGTTCCAGCCGTAGTTCGGGTCCTGGAACGTCACACCGGTCAGCGGCGTCACACCGGGGTAGGCGGCCGAGAAGCCCGTCACGGAAAAGGTCCCGATGATAGGCACCGTGTAGGTGAGCGGCAGCGTACGGAAGCAGGATTGGTTTTGGGGTCCGTAGCCGAGGTCCGGGGGGATGACGAGGGTTGTCGTCGCGTTCCCCGGGACGCCGATGAGGCCTTCCCAGAAGCCCGGCACCACGGTGTTGAACGTGACGTTTCCGATCGTGTAACCGCCCGATGGGGTGCTCGGCCCGATGTTGACGCCGAGGGGGGTGTAGTTGGCCTCCGACCCGCGGTACTCGAACCCGGCGGACTTGGGGTACGAGGCGTTGTTGATGGCCACCGAGTAGATCGAGGTGTCGAAAACGCGGCCCGATTCGGGGCCGCTGCCGAAATAGCCGATGTAGTTGACCGTGGCGTTGCCCCCGAACTGCGGCGTCAGGGGCGTCGGGGCGCTGCCCGGGCGGGAGTGGTAGTAGGCGAATCCGGCCAGCCCTCCCGCGGCGGCGAGCGTGATCACGACGAAGAGGATGAACGCGGTCTGCGAAGGGGGATCAGCCATGTTGAACGAACGTGAGGGGGGTCAGTATGTCGTGGGTCTCTTCACGGGTTATCGGAGAGACAGGTGCTCCTCATTCCCCCCGCCTCCGAAGGGTCACCTGATATAAACCCAACTGAGAGGGGCCTTGCCCTCACTCTCGAGGGGGCCCCTCGGTCCGTCGGAACTTCCCGACGAGGGGTTCCTCCAACGTGCCGTTCTCGGAGAGATAATTGAGAAGCGCCTCCATTCGTTCCCCGTCGAGCCCGTGCCGGGCGGCCCTCTCCGCCAGTTCGTCCATGTCGGCGTACCCGTCCGGAGACCCCTCGGCCAGCTCGTCGAGGATCTCCAGCAGGCGGCCCTCGAGGACCCGAAGCTCCGGCGGGGGGGAGGGCGTTGCGGGGACGTTCAGAGGGTGCACCGTCCGGGTGACTTCGGGAGCGGCCTCGACCGGGCGAGCCCCGGCGGGTGGTGGAGGTTCAGGGACCGGCCCGGCCCGGAGAGTCACGAGCACCGCGCGCAGGGACTCATAGTACGGCGTGGGGTCGAGCGACGGGTACTGCGCGATCGATGCTCGAGCTCCCCGCCGCCAGAAGGGCGAGACCCCCGATCGTGCCAATTCGGCATCCGAGGGGGGCGCGGGGGCTCTCAACCGCAGCACGAGTTCCAGCCGTTCAAGCGTCTGGAACCCTGCTTCCGCGGTGAGGGTACGATAGTCGCTCTCCGGCACCGCTAGAACAGACTCCGCACGGACCGAGGCCATGGGAGACGGCCCGGAGTTCCGGAACAGGGTGGGCTTCCCCACGAGGAGCACGCGCGTCGGTCGAGCAATCCGCTCGAGGTCGGCCTGGCCTTGCGGCTGGTAGGAGCCGGCGGTCACCGCCAGGGTTCCGGTGGGATCGGTCAAGCGGGCTCGTACAAATGGTTGGGTTGGGTCCGTCCCGGCGCGCTCGGCCGCAGTGATCGTGCCCGTCACCAGAACTCGGTTCATCCGGGCTCCGAGTGGGGAGATGACGTACGAAGGAGCCTTGTCTCCGCTCCCCTTTTCCTCTACCGACGAGGCGGCCAATTCGTTCGCGAGCACCCGCCAGGCCAACTCGCGGCCCGTCATCGCGGTCGCTCCGCGATTCGACGGGCAAACACATCGATGGCGGGCCCGGGTAGTGTGGTGATCTCCTCGCAGGTCGTGGGAAATAGGGCGAGGCCAAAGTCGTCGACCCGGGCCCTTCCCCTGACCCGGAGTCTCCGACCGATGAGCTGTTCCCGGAGCTCGCGTTCGATGAGTGAGGAGTCCGGTTGCTGGCGGAGCCGGTCCAGGAGCTGACTCAGCGATCGCCCCGTCAGCGTCTCGGTTAGGTCCCGGGGGAGGTTGACCGTGGCCACGCCCGTCCCGTCGTCCAGGAGAATCCGGAGCCGTAGGTCGGGCGTGCCGTCGACGGCTCCGTGGAGTTGACAAATCCGTTCACGGAGAACCCGAGAACACGCGGGACATCGAAGCACTACTCCACTCTGCGAGGCAAGGCCCACCACCAATCCCTCGGTCTGGGCGTCGCTCCCGCCCCCCTGCGACTCCAGCGTGCCCAGCGAGAGACTCGCCACGGGCGTCACGGGGGCGAGAGGGACCGACTGAGGCGGGATCCCCTCGACGTGGCACCGTTCGTCCAGTGTGACCTCCGGCGCCCCTCGGAAGAGTCGAACGTACCCGCCCGCGACGCGAACGACGTCGCCGGGCTTCAGCCCGAAGTCGACCCACGCCGTGAACGGAATGGACCCCGTCCCATCCGCGAGGTGACCGGTATGCACCGCACGGCGTTCCTCGCCTACGGTGACCGTCCGCTGGGTCACGTCGACAACGCGGACCTCCAAACGGAATCCTTCGGCCCTCGGCTCTAGGCCGGCCACTCCGCGAAGCGGGAGATCCGCGGTGTCCACAGGGGGGAGTTCGAGGTCGCTGGCTGGCTGGATCCGAGTGGACCAACTGAAGGATAGTTCCGGCCGTTCCCGGAACTCGCGCACTTGGGCGTTCACGGCGCGAAGGACCGTCCCCCGGTCGACCCCCTCAGCGGGAGGGTCCCACCAGGTGAATCGCACGGTCGCCGTGCCGTCGCTAAGGAGTCCGCTCAACACGCTGCGTCGCCGGCCGTCGTTCTTTCCCGTGACCTCTCTGCGCGCAACGGTGAGCACGCGACCCAGGATGTGGACGGGCGGGAGGCCGGGTCGGAGGTCCTTGAGGCGAACCTCGGGTTGTTCTTCGGGTCCACCCAGCGCGGTCATGGGATGACCCGTCGCCGAGGAGAGGCCGTCCCATAAGACCAACCGGACCACGGGGCGTGGCGGAGGAGTCCGGCGCAAGCCTTTTCCTCCACCCGTCTCCCCGAAGGTCGAATGGCACAGACCTTCCAGACGCGGGTCGACAAGATCCTGAAGGCGCGCAACTCTTTGCTCTGCGTCGGCCTCGACCCGGATCCGGTCCAGTTCCCCCGCGCGTTCCGGTCGGTCGCAAAGGTCTCCGCGACCAGGAGATTCCTCGACGGCATCGTGCGGGCGACCTACCCGTATGCGGCCGCTTACAAGATGCAACTCGCGCACTACCTGAGCCTCGGTTCCGACGGCTTGGACCTGCTCGCACGCCTGACGAAGAAGATCGGGCCCACCCGACTGCGCATCCTCGACCTCAAGGCGAACGACATCGGCAACACCATGCGGTTCTACCAGCACGCCGCCTTCGACGTGTTGGGCTTTGATGCGGTCACCGTCACGCCCTGGCTGGGGTGGGAGACGATCGAGCCGTTCACCGAAGACCCGAGCAAGGGGTTCTTCGTGGTCGGGCACTCGTCGAATCCCGGAGCGCCCGATTTCCAAGAGATTCCGACCCCCCGGGGACCTCTCTGGCAGGCGGTGGTCTCGGAGGTGAAACGTCTGTCCCAGAAGCACCACAACGGCGGCGTCGTGGTGGGCGCGACCTACGCGGACGCGGTCCGGGTCGCCCGGCAGCTACTCGGCAACGAGTTTCCCATCCTCGTGCCGGGCGTGGGCGCCCAGGGCGGTGCGCTCTCCACGACCGTGCGGGAGGGCGTCGACGCGCGCGGACGGGCGCTGCTCGTCAATTCCTCCCGGAGCATTCTGTACGCGTCCCGGGGGCCGGATTGGGCCACTGCCGCCCGCACCGAAGCCGAGCGCCTCTCGGGACAGATCAACCAGTTGCGCGCAGGCCTGCGTACACGCTAAGCAACTGCCGGGCCACGATCTCGAGACTGTAGCGTTCCTCGGCCCGTTTCCGGGCCGCCGCTCCCATCGCGATACGCCGCGCGGGGTCCTCGAGCAATTCCTGGATCCGGGCGACCAGGTCGCGTTCGATGAGCGGCTCGACTAAGAGGCCCTCCTTCCCGGGTTCAATGACCTCCCGGACTCCCGGCATGTCGGCGATGATGACCGGCAGCCCGGAGGCCATCGCCTCCGCGACCGCCAGACCGAAGCCCTCGAGTCGGTTCTGGGAGGGAAAGACGAAGATGTCCGCGGCCCGAAGGTACAGCGGGAGCTCGTCGTCGCTCACGTCGGTGCAGAACCGGACGCGTGCATCCACCGCCAGCCGGCGGGCGAGGCTCTTGAGCTCGGCCAGGCGGGGTCCATGTCCCACCAGGATCAGCGAAACGTCCGGGGGCAGTTCCCGCAGGGCGCGCAGGATCACGTCCACCCCCTTGTGCGGGACGAGCCGGCCGGTGAAGACGAGAACCCGGTGACCTAGTAGACTGAGGCGCGCCCGTACGACCGAGCCGTCGAGGTCCGGTCGAAACCGTCGGGTATCCACGGCTGAAGGGACAATCTCGATCGGTCGGCCACGCAGCGCCCGGGACGTGTGGGCATAGCTCCTCGTGTGCGCGATGACCCGATCGACACGGTCGAGGGTGGGGGGAAGGAAGAGCGCCGAGTACAGTCCGGTCAAGAGCGAGCCCACGGCTCCCTCGAGATAGAGGTCACAATGGTAGGTCAGGCAACGCGCGACCGGGCGTCGATCCAATCCCCGGACGGCGAAGTAGGAGGTGAGGGGGGGTGGGAAGTGGAGATGGAACACGTCGCCGGGAACGGAGGCGACCAGCCGCCGCGTCGCCGGCGCGATCGGGGTGTTGTAGACGACGGTCCAGGTCTTGGCCCGCAGGATCCGATACCCCTCGAACCGTTCCTCCACCGGAAGGGCGGGGTCGTGGCGCGAGGTTACGACCGTGACGTCGTGTCCGAGCCGGACGAACTCCCCGGCCAACGAGCGAACGTACGACTCCACCCCTCCGGCGTGGGGGTAGAAGAAGGGGGTGACCTGGACGATGCGCACGTTCCCGGAGGAAGCCCGCGGGGGTTTACCGCCATCGACCCATGGAGGCGGTGCTTAGGCCGGGGTCGTTGGGGGGCGCGACGGGGTCGACTCGCGCGTCTGCAGCAACTCGCTCGGAGAGATGGTCGCGATGTCGACGCCCTTCATCGCCTGACCGAGGCCCGCCGAGACCCGCGCGAGCAGCTTCGCGTCCTCGAAGTGCATCGACGCTTCGACGATCGCTCGAGCGACCTTGGCGGGATGCTCCGCCTTGAAGATCCCGCTGCCGACGAAGACTCCATCCACCCCGAGCATTCGGCATAGGGCGGCGTCCGCCGGCGTAGCGATCCCGCCCGCGGCGAAGTTCACTACGGGGAGCCGCCCCAGCTTGCGGACCTCCTCAACGAGGGCGACCGGGACCCGCTCGCGCTTGGCCCAGGCCTGGAGATTCTTGCGCGCCATCTTCTTGACGGAATGGACCTCGTCGTTGACGGTTCGAATGTGCC
>JBARJD010000075.1:0-34556 GCA_049800095.1 Thermoplasmata archaeon
AGGGAGGAGGTACTCCCTGGGTAGGGGTAAAATCCTGTAATCCGGGGGGGACCACCAGTGGCGAAGGCGTCCTCCTAGAACGAGTCCGACAGTGAGGGACGAAGCCCTAGGGCGCAAACGGGATTAGATACCCCGGTAGTCTAGGGTGTAAACGCTGCCGACTTGGTGTTGGGGGTCCTGCGTGGGCTCCCAGTGCCGGAGTGAAGATGTTAAGTCGGCCACTTGGGGAGTACGGTCGCAAGACTGAAACTTAAAGGAATTGGCGGGAGAGCACCGCAACGGGAGGAGCGTGCGGTTCAATTGGATTCAACGCCGGAAAACTCACCGGGGGCGACGGAGGGATGAAAGCCAGGCTGAAGACCTTGCCCGATTCTCCGAGAGGTGGTGCATGGCCGTCGTCAGTTCGTACCGTAAGGCGTTCTGTTAAGTCAGATAACGAACGAGACCCTCGCCCTCAGTCGCGATTTCGGGGGGGACCCCGAGAGCACACTGGGGGGATCGCTGCTGCTAAAGCAGAGGAAGGAGAGGTCTACGGTAGGTCCGTATGCCCCGAATCTCCCGGGCAACACGCGCGCTACAAAGGTTGGGACAATGGGATCCGACCTCGAGAGAGGAAGGCAATCCTGAAACCCAATCGTAGTTCGGATTGGGGGTTGTAACTCACCCCCATGAAGATGGATTCCGTAGTAATCGCGGGTCAACATCCCGCGGTGAATGTGCCCCTGCTGTTTGCACACACCGCCCGTCAAGTCATCCGAGTTGGGTCGGAGTGAGGGTGACTCTTATTGGGTCGCTCGAACTTCGGTTCAGCAAGGGGGACTAAGTCGTAACAAGGTATCTGTAGGGGAACCTGCAGATGGATCACCTCCTAGAACGCCGGTCTCGGAAGAGGCCGGGTTCGGAGACGTGCAAGACCGCCGAGTCGCTCGGACTGGCGAACCCTACCTTCCCTCCCTTCGGGCTATCAACCCATTCCTGAGTAGTTACCACTTACTTATTAGCCCATGAATTTCTGCTCGGGGCATGCTGCGCGTGGCCTCTGTCCGGCCGATCCCTCGAGAGGTGGCGGCCGCCGGTCAGGCGCTCGCCGACGGCGAGCCGGTCCTCATCTTCGACGCCGCGGACCGCGAGGGGGAGACCGACCTCGTGATCTTGAGCGAGCGGGCGACGCCCGAGCTTATCCACCTGCTGCGGCGCGATGCCGGCGGTTGGGTCTGCACCGCGATCTCGGACGAGCTTCGGGTCCGGCTGGGCCTTCCGTTCTATTCGGATTTGTTGACGCTGAGCGAGGGCGAATATCCGATCCTGGGGAAGCTCCGTCGCGAACAGCTCCGGTACGATGCCCGCAGCCCCTTCGGCCTCCACGTGCATCACCGCTCGACGTACACCGGTATTCCAGACAACGACCGGGCAACCGGGGTCCGCGCGATCGGCGAGTTGGCCCGCGACGCGAGCCAGTTCACCGACGCCGAGCTTCGAGCCCGCTTCGCGTCCGAGTTCAGCTCCCCCGGCCATCTCCCGATCATCTACGCGGCGCCGGGGCTCCTCGCGCAGCGGAAGGGTCATACCGAGCTCACCATTGCGCTCGCCCGGATGGCCGGTGTCTCCGAGTCCGTGACCGTGTGCGAGATGCTGGGTGACTCCGGCGGCGCGCGGTCGCCCGAAGCGGCGCGGAGCTACGCGGACTCGCACGGCTGGCAGTTCCTCGAAGGTCGGGCGCTCGTCAAGGCGTGGACGGCATGGTCGTCCGCGTAATGGCCACGGGGGTCTTCGACCTCCTGCATCCTGGCCACGTGTTCTTCCTCGACGAGGCGAAGAAGCTCGGCGACGAGCTCGTCGTCGTTGTGGCGCGGGACGCCACGGCAAAGCGGCTCAAGCACGAGCCGATCGTGCCGGAGCACCTGCGGCTCCTGGTCGTCTCGGCGCTCAAGCCTGTCGACCGGGCGATCCTGGGCTCGCCGACCGATATCTACCAGACCGTCGTAGACGTCCGCCCCGACATCATCGCCCTCGGCTACGACCAGATCTGGGACGAGCACGAAGTCGAGGCGGAGGCGGCCCGCCGCGGGGTGAAGGTCAAGGTGGTCCGGCTCCCAGAGGTCCCGCACGACCATCTCGCGACCAAGCGGCTCGTGGAGAAGATCCTCGAACGGGCCCGCGCCACGGAGGACGTAGGCCGATGAAGCGCATCGGCGTGGCCGATACGACGTTCGCCCGCGTCGACATGGCATCTGCCGCGCTCGCCACCCTCAAGGCCGCCGGTACCGGTTTCCGGATCTACCGCCGGACGGTACCCGGCATCAAGGACCTCGCCGTGGCATGCCGCCAGCTATTCCAGGAAGACCGAGTCGACCTCTGCCTCGCGCTCGGAATGCCCGGCCCCGCCGAGCTCGACCAGAATTCCGCATTCATCGCCTCGCAAGGCCTCCAACTCGCCGAAGTGCTCGAGAGCAAGCCGATCCTTGAGTGCTTCGTTCACGAAGGCGAGGCGCGCGACGCGAAGGAGCTCGACCGGCTCGCCCGCCGGCGCGCCGAGGAGCATGCCCTCAACGCCTACCATCTCCTGTTCCGCCCGCAGGAACTCTCCCGCCACGCGGGACAAGGACTGCGCCAAGGGTTCGCCGACGCGGGGCCGGTGCGCCCGCGGCCCGAGGGGCCGGACCGCACCGAGACACTGTAGGAAGGAAACACGAAAATGCCGAAGAAGGAACGCGAAGGGAACGGGATCCGGATCGCCATCGTCGGAAGCGAGTTCAACTACGACATCACGATGATGATGGTCGAGCGGGCCCGGGAAGAGATCGACTTTCTGGGGGCCGTCGTCGGGCCCGTCGTGAAGACGCCGGGGGTCTACGACATGCCGATCGCCGTCCAGGCGCTCATGGAACGCAAGGACGTCGACGCCGTCGTCACCCTGGGCGCCGTCATTGAGGGCGAAACGGACCACGACGAGGTCATCATGAACCAAGCCGCCCGCAAGCTGACCGACCTGACCGTCCAGTACGCGAAGCCCCTCGGACTCGGCATTTCGGGGCCCGGCGAAACGCGGCTGCAGGCCCAGGACCGGATCGAGAACGCCGCCGCCGCGGTGCGGTCCGTCGTCAAGATGGTCCGCCGGTTGCGCGAGATCCGGGACGCGTAACTTTTCGACGGGTCAATGGGTCCCATCCGACTTCCGTGGGTCGTGGAACCGTGAGCCGTGCTAGCACGTAGCCATTAAGAGCTCCTCTGACCCGCGGCCCCCCGTGCCTGACCGTAAGCGGTCGCTGGAGGAACTTCGAGCCGGCGTCGACCGGGCCGACCAGGATCTTGCGGCGGCGATCGGCCGACGGCTCGAACTCGCTACTGCCATTGGCCTCACCAAATCTCGTAGCCATGCTCCCCTTCGCGATTACGCCACAGAGGAGCGAGTGCTGACCCGCTGGCAGGACCGCCTCACCGGCGCGGGAGTGGATCGGACGCGCAGCGTCGTCCTCGCCCGATGGCTCATCGAGGAATCTCTCCGGGTCCAGGAATCGATTCCCTCCTCGAAGCGCCACCGTCGCCCCTCCGGCACACGCGTGGGCATCATCGGGGGGGCCGGCGGTATGGGCCGCTGGCTCGACCACTTCTTCACCGACGCGGGGCACGACGTGCGCGTCGTGGATCCCGCCGCCGACCCCGGGTCCTCTCGGACTCTCCCGTCCGTTGAAGCGGCGATGGGCCGATGTGACTTCGTGGCGTTCGCGACGCCGATTCGGGCCACCGCAGCGCTGTTGGAAAGAGCCCTGGATCAGAAGTCGGATGCGGTCGTCTTCGACGTGCTCAGCGTCAAAGCGCCCATCGTGCCGGTGCTTCGAGCCGCCCGAAGAAGGGGCGTCCGCGTCTCGAGCGCCCACCCGATGTTTGGGCCCTCCGCTCGGACGCTCTCGGGCCGGAATCTACTATTGGTCTCGTGCGGAGACCCCGATGCAGATCGGGCCGTCCGGTCGCTGTTCGCTCGGTCAGCCCTCACACTGACGGACGTTCCGCTGGCGCGCCACGACCGGCTCATCGCGGAATCCCTGGTACTAGCCCACGCCGTGAATCTGCTCTTCCTCTCCGCCCTGGCATCCGACCCGCTCACACCGCCGGACCTAGCCGCCGCCGCGAGCACGACCTTTCATCGACAGTCGTTGCTCGCTGCGGCGGTGGCGCAGGAGGGGCCGGAGCTCTACCTGGATATCCAGTCGCTCAACCCGCACTCTCGAGAGGTTTACGCGGAACTCCGCCGGGGGCTCGACCGCCTATCGACGATAGTGAAGCGGCAGGACCTGGATTCCTTCCGGGAGCTGCTCGCAGCGGGGCGCGCTAAACTCAAGCCGGGCCCCGAACCGATGCGAGCTTAGCAACGGTCAAGCGGTGCGCCGTGCCGGTGGGAGGGCCGCCAGAGGAGGGGACCTACTGATCCGGGAATCCATTATCAAAAGGCCCACCCATTCCGTGTGCGTGGAACCGCCAACGCATCGCCGGCGCGACATCCGCGGTGTCCTCCTGACGGCGGTCGCCTTGAATCTGCTGGGGGCGGGCTCGCTGGCATACCTGCTGGACACGCTGACCAGTCGGTGTAACGCGGCGTTCGGCACAGTTCTACTGTACTGTGGTGCATCCGCGGGCGCGTACGTTGGAGTCGCGAGCGTCGTGGTCGCGTGCAGCGTCCTCCCGTTGGTGGGGCTCTGGAAACCTCGCTTGGCTCTCGTGGGTACGGTAAGCCAGGGTGTTCTAACCTTCATCTCCTTCTGGGCGATTATCAACTGGGGATTTTTCCCGCTGGTTTTCTCCGCGATCGGCGGACTGGTTGGACTCGCCGGATCGGGAATGGCGTTCGGACGGGGATTTCCCCGACCGCCGGTCACTACCATGCTCTTCGGAGCGAGTTGGTCCGGCATGGTGGCTTTCTGGATGGTCTACCTCGTGACGAACCCTACTCTCCTCCCAGTGTACTACTCTCCGGGGCCGGCGTTCAACGGCACCGGATGCCTTGCGACCTTCGCCGATTGCGTGCCGGCCACTCAATTGGCCGTGCTGGCCCTGGGTCTCGCCACCGAGATAGCCATCGTGCCACTCTATGCTCCCCGATACTGGATGTTCGGGGTGGTGGGATCGCTTGGGGTGGTCGCCTCTACGATACTCGCTCCTCCCTACTTCGAGTTCCTTTGGATCCCGGCAATCATCGCAGGGGTGGCGCTGCTCATCGGAACCGCGGGATGCCGAGAGTTCTGGAAAACCGGCCGGTCGATGGCCCAAGCGCTGGATGGGGCCCCGTCTCGTGTGAAGGGCGCCACACCAGTCGGGGGCCGCGGGCCTCCCCTCTAGATCAAACCCTTCTCTGAAATTCGGAACTCGACCGAGCCCTCGGGCCGGGAGCGGTGCTTCATCAGCACGGCCCGACGCCATTCTCCTTGCATCCGATCGAAGCGAAGGATGGCCTTCGCCGCATGATTGAGGAACGCCCCCCCGACCGGCTCGAGGGTCCCGTCCCCGATCTTTCGCCAAACCTGGTTCGTGACCAGCACGGGCACTGGCACCTGAAGCGCGGCCGAGACCAGCTGGGCCAACTCGAGACCCAGTTCCCGACGGGCGGTCTCTTCCTCCTTCCCGCCAAGCTCGAGTCGGTAATGCATCGTGGCGGAATCGACGACGATCAGTCCGACGGGGCGAGACCCATCTCGGGCGAGCCGCGTCGCCTTGTCCACGGCTCGGTTCTGCTCCGCGAGGTTGGCCGGGGAGGAGATCAGCAGGTGCTGGAGGACCTCCGGTAGCCGTGAACCCGCGATCGCTTCCAGCTTGTCCACCGAGAGACCCTCGGTATCGATGTATACAACCCATCGGCCCTCCAGCGCGACGCGCGCCGCGACCTGGAGGCAGAGGATCGTCTTGCCCGTCCCCCCCTCGCCGTAGACCTCCGTGACGGCGTCGGTGTCCAAGCCCCCCCCGAGGAGCGCATCCAAGGCGGGCAATCCGGTCGAAAGTCGGTCCGGAGGCATGGGGAGGCGGGACAGGGCGCCGGCGGCTTAAGTCGGAGGGCGTCGGCGCGCTAGCGCGCGCCGATCGCGTACGATACGCCCTTCTCGGGCGAGACGACGTGCGTCCCTTTCGGATGAAAGTCGTCGGGGTGCTCCGTATGGATCGGGTACGTCGTCATCGACTCGAGGTGATGCGCGATCGATAGCAGCTCGGGTCCCGAGCAATGCCCGGAGGCATGGAGGGAATGTTTCCGCAACTCGAAGTGGTCGAGCCAGTTCTGGAGCACATCGGCCTCAAGGTCCTCCTCCGAGAACGGCTCGCTCATCGAGTAGACGAAGGGGCTGCCCTTGGGGGGCCGGAGGTCAATCAATTCCGGAAAGTGCATCATCTCCAACATCAGGAACAGCCGCTTGCCGTTCGAGCGGACGTACGCGGCGTCGACCGCGCCCTCGAGGAACGGTTCCTCCCACTTGTAGTACCGGCGCTTCGGCCGGCCGTAGACGAGCAGGTCCGGGGACCGCCCGGGGACCGGCACCGCCGGGAACCCCGGTCGACCCGCGACGGCGGTCAACAGGTAGGCCGTCTTGAGCGACACGACGAACGAACGGTCCGCGGTCCGGGCCGCCTCATACAAGGTCGCGATCCGGTCGAGGTCGCGCGGGTAGCACGTGCCGAGGACGAGGTCCGAAGTCGCCCCCAGTACCTGGTCGACCTCGCTGCGGACCGATTGCTCGGTGAAGTTCTTTCGAGGGTCCGGACCGATCCGGGTACCCTCCGTGACGAGGGCAACGGGCTCCTCTTTCGCGGCCGCCTCGAGGAATCCCTCCGTCAACGCCGCACGGGGGCCATGCTTCCGGAAATCCCCGGTGTACGCCAGCGTGCCCGACGAGGTGCGAATCAGGTAGCCATAGGCCCCCGGGATCGAGTGATCTACCGGGTGCGGCACCACGTCGAGGTTGCCGATCCGGACCGATGCGCCGGGAGTGAGAATCTGCCACGGGTGCACCCCATATCCCACGGTACCGGAGGCCTGGATCGCGTCGAGGAGGACTTTCGTGTCACCGCCCAGGTAGACCGGGATATCCGGGTCGATGTGCTTCAGGTACCCCGCATGGTCGAAGTGAGCGTGGGTGAGGAACACCGCGGCGATCCGGGGGGCCTCATACTCGAGGTCGGAGCCGTGGAGCGCTTCGCGCGAATAGAGCCCCGGCACCCTCGGGATGAGGTCGAATTCGAGCAGGTCCTTGATGGGGCTCGTCGACCGAGGTTGCAGGTAGTTGAGATAGAACTCGTCATACCGGGGGGAAAAGGACGGCCCGAAGTCAAACAGGATCCGTTCCGGACCGTCCTCGACGAGGATCTTGTTCCCGCCGATCTCCCGCACCCCTCCCAGGAACGTGACCGTCGGGCCCGGCATCCGACGCCGGACCCGGCGGCCCAGCTTAGGTCTTTGCCGCAGCCCCCTCCGTCGGGGTCGCGCGCCACCGGAAGAACCGGAAGCCCACGCGCGGGGGGGCCGGCGACTCCTTGACCGCCTCCAGCGCCAGCTGGCGGACGGATATCGCGTCCTCCCGAGGATACTCGAGGCGGGCGTACTCGTCGAGTTGTCGGGCAAAGTTGGGGCGGCTCATTTCGGCGATTCGGCTGTTGGGGATTGCGAACATCGGCTTCCTCATCCCAACGTAAGCCCTCCGGGACGATGGCCGTCGACCCGCGTAGGGCGGCCGTCGTACGACGGCTCAACACGTATCTACCCCCGGGCGTTCGAGGGCCCATGACGCTGTGGGAGATCTCCTTCCGAAGCCGGTTCGACTACCCGTTCATCGACCTCTCGAGACAGTTCCCGGACACGCCGATCTCGATGTGGTGTCTTTGGGACAAGGAGCTGCTCCAGGTACCCACCCGCGACGAGCGTACCCTCGCCGGCATCGAGAAGGGCATCCGGAAGGCCGGCCACGTCGTCGAGGAGTGGGTCGATGCCGGCCAGGGCCGGATCTTTCTCCTCAACTGCACCTGTGAAAAATACCGGAGCGTCTGGACGGTCGAAGAAGAACACGAGTGTCTCGACACGCCCCCGGCGGTCTACCGGGATGGCTGGGGGTACTTCCGGATGCTCAGCCTCAACGACGGCCGCACGCGGGCGCTCTTTCAGGAGATGAATCGGATGGGCCCGACGGAATTGATCCGGAAGCGAGAACTTCCCCTCAGTTCGCTCCCGACCAACGTTTGGGTCCACGGATTGTTCAGCGAGCTCACACCCAAGCAGCGCGACGCGATGCTCCAGGCCCACCGATATGGCTACTACGCCTCGCCCCGACAGATCAAGACAGAGAATATCGCCAAGGGGCTCGGCCTGAGCCGCTCGACGTACGAAGAGCATCTCCGGAAGGCGGAGAACCGGATCCTGACGGCGCTCGTGCCATACCTCGAACTCTATTCGACGGCGACCCACTCTCCGAAGAACCTCCCACTCCCCCACACCGAGACGGTCGCCCCGGCCGAGGCGTCTTAGGAGGAGTCGATGGCGCTCGTCTACTCCGGAATCCGCGTCACCGACGCCGACCGCTCGGTTCGATTCTATACCGAGGGGCTGGGGCTGAAGGAAACGGGCCGCGGCCACATGAGCCATGGCGGCCTGTTCATCGGGCTGCAGGACCCCAACACGATGCAGCAATTGGAGCTTAACTGGTATCCCGCCGACTCCCCCTACAACACGCCCTACTCGGTAGGCGAGGGGCTGGACCATCTCGGGTTCGAGGTCGAGGACGCACCAACGACGTACAAGCGTCTTCTCTTGCTGGGGGCAACACCGGCGATCGAACCGTGGCTCGAACAGGACCGGTACTGGATCGGCTACGTACGGGATCCGGATGGCCTTTGGATCGAGATCCAAAGTGCGGTGCAGAAGGAGTGACCCCGGCCTCGGGCCGTACGCGCTCGCTTCGGGGGCGGGTCATGTTTCGTGGGCCGCCCGACACCCCCAAGAAGTCATTATGGCGACTCGGGCCAGTCGCTAGAAGATGGCCCGCGGGGTCGGGTGGATTTGGCAAGGTGGACGGTTGCGCCGTCGCGCCGTACCCTCGATTGTGGCGGCGCTCATCGCGACCGCAGTAGGAGCGGGCGGCGGCGCCAGCGTCGTAGCCTACGTGGGTATTTCCGCCCAGTACTGTCCGTTCGATACCGGTTCCGGGATGGAACTTCCCACGTCCGGGAACGCAGGTAACGCGAGCCCCAACGCCCCGGGCTACTCGGCTGGGTCTGTGGTCTTCACCGCGAGCGCATCGGGCTGCGTCCCTCCTTACTCGTTCGCTTGGAATTTCGGAGACGGAACCCATTCGACCGCTCAGAATGTGGTCTATGTGTATCCCGGACCCGGGTATTATTCCGGATCGATCACGATCAGAGACTCGGCCGGGCACTCGGCGGTCTGCTACTTCTGCGTGGACGCCCACGCGTGGCCCACCCTGAGCGGAGGGTCGGGGAGCTCCCCTCCCCCTTGTCCAGGGTAAGGCTGTCCCCCTCGCCGACGGTCCTGTCTCATCGTAGCCGTCGCCCAGAACTCCATCGTTCGATGGAGCGAACTCGAGGGCGGGTTCGTCCACCTTTCCGCCCGGCGGTCGAGGGGTGGATTAGCGCGCCTTCAGGACTTTCTTCACGTTGGGGTGCTCCTTCGTGAAGATCTTGCCGCCGCAGTTGTCGCAGCGGACGCCGAAGAGGTTCGCGTCGCTGGGCAAGGCCTCCCCACACCGAATGCATCGAAACATAGTACTTTCTACTCGGGCGGATACTTCAACTACCGCTTACCGGCGGGTTTCGTGGGGGCTTCCTCGACGGCGCCGCGCTCCTGGCGGGTGATCGGCGGGGGAGCCACGTAGACGTAGGCGGGACCGGAGACCCGTACCCCGCAACGCTGGCACTCGTAGATCCCCGACGCGACGCGCCAGAGGGTGATCGTCGAGCATTTGGGGCACGGATTGGCCTTGTGCTGCGCGCGGTCGATCTCCAGGACCCTTCGGCGGATACGGATCCCGTACCGGGGGCCCATCCAGCCCGTCGAGCCGACCTTCTTGGTTCGCCGCATCGTTCCTACGTTCCGCGCACGAGGTTCCGGAGGCGGTCGCCGTGCCGGAATGCCCGTTCGACGGTCTCTACGACCTCTTCGGGGGAGAACGCACCGATTTTACCCTTTTGCATGGCCACCACGTTCCCCGCCTCGTCGGTGGCGACCGTCAGACGACCCTGTCCGGCCGCCTCCTCCTCGAAGGTGGGGTCGGCCACGATCTTGTCGCCCAGTCGGACGAAGGTGCACTCGACCGGAAAGTGCTGGACTTCCAGAGGGTAGTCGTGCGCGCCGACGCCGAACTTCTTCGCCGGCATCGTGGCGTGGGTGAGCGCCCCCAGCGCGGCGAGCTGTGCGGCATCAATGAGGTTGCCGGCGTGGTCGAGGCAGTGGATGTCCACGAAGCAGGTCCAGCACTTCTCGGACGGCGTGACGCAGAGCTTGGTCAGGTCGATCGTCTCGGCGGCCCGGATCGACCGGTCGACCACCCGCGACAGTTCGATCGCCTCGGGCTGAGGGGGGCCGGGTTCGAACGTCGGTGAGGAGAGCGCGATCAGCTCCGCGTTCGTGGTGAGTACGCCGGCATTCGGCGTATCCGGGTACGGCTTCGCGATCTCCAGCTTGACCCCGCACAGGACCGCCGTGGCCCCGATGTGGACCAGTGCCGACCCGTCGGCGCTCTTGACATAGCCCGGCTCGACCGTGACGGGCCGCCATTCATCGATTCCTCGGCCGTCGAGCCGGTGTCCGCTACGGGCCAGGTCGATGATGTGCGTCGTCTGGATCTCGGCGGCGACGACCTCGCTCATGCCGTGACCCCCGGAGCGGGCGCGCCGGCCGGAACGTCATACTTGGTTCGGAGGGCCAGCCGCATCCGTTCGTAGATGTCCCGGCAGCCCTTCGTGCCTAGGTCGAGCGCCTCGCGTAGCTCGTCCCGTGTCATGTGTCCTTCCATCTGGATCAACACGAGTCGTCCGGATTGGGGCACGAGGGCGAGGGGCATGTCGGCCTCGCCGAAATTGTCCTCTTCTTTCTTGAGGTCGAGAGCGATTCGGCCGGCGACCTTCCCCACGGCCACGGAGGCCACGAGGTCGGCCATCGGGATTCCGGCGTCCGCGAGCGCCAGCGAGGCGGCGACGAGTCCCGCGCATCGGGTGCCGGCATTGGCCTGGAGGACTTCGATGTAGATGTCGATGCTCGTCTTCGGGAACTCCTCCGTGAAGACGACGGACTCGAACGCCTCCGTGATGACTTTGGAGATCTCCTGCGACCGGCGGTCCTGGCCGGGCCGCTTCCGTTCATCGACGGAGAAGGCCGCCATGTTGTAGCGGCACTGAATGATCGCCTTCGCGGTCTGCATCAGATGGCGCGGGTGTACCTCCCGGGGGCCGTACACGGCCGCCATGACCTTGTTCTCTCCCCATTCGACGAACGCCGAGCCGTCGGCGCGCGTCAGGGGCCCGACCTTCATTGAGATCGATCGTAACTCGTCGAGCCGGCGGCCATCGATTCGACGGCCCTCGGCGTTGAGCAGCTCAGGGATTTCTTTGGCGCCTACGCTTCCCATGGTCCTTCTCCTTCGTTGGTTTCGTTCTGTGGAATGTCAGGTTTCGGGCCAGTTCCGGCTCGGTCGTCATCGGGTGGCAGAGACCCTTCGTCCAACCGATCCGGCAGGGTCCGATCGGCGGGCTCGGAGTCGGGGGCCCGGGGTCCGGTCTCGTCGGTCGCCCCGGTCATTTGGAGGAATCCCTCGATGCGCTCGGTAAGGCCGGAGCGTTGCCCCTCCTCTTCGATGATTCGGAGGCACTCCCGTACTCGCTGGATCCCTTCCGCGGGACCCTCGACCCAGATCCGGCCGTTTTGTCCCACCGCCACGCGCGTGCTGGTGAGGCGGGTGATGGTGTGGATCATCGAGCCCCCCTTACCGATCACCCGCGGGATCTTCGCGGGAGAAACCGTGAGCAGCGTACCGCCACTCAGCTTTCCCAGGTCGTCGCCCTTCATGGTCACGCCGATCTTCCCCGTCGCGTCGAGGTTTTCGACCGCTACGAGCACGGCGTCGCCGATCCGCAGATACTGGTCGAGTTCGCCGGGGGCGGGCTCCCACGGGGTGCCACTGGTGTGCAGGGGCGCCCATCGGGAGGCGTCGATATCGAGGAGGTAGAACGTCTTTTGAACATCCTGCACCACGCCGACTATGACGTCATGCGGTTTGGGAACGTACCGACCCGCGAAGGGGACGATCTGAACAAACGGCTCGCGCCACGTCGCATAGCCCATCACGCTCGCGAAGAGCCGCTTGCCGACGCGGTACGTTCCGGCCCCCGGCTGGAGACCCCGGTCGGGGATCTCGTCACCCGGAAGAACTAGTACCTTCGGTTCGCTGCGCGGAGGTTTTCCCCCGCGGTCGCGCCCACGATGGCGCGGCGCTTGACCGGTGCCCATTGCGTTCCTGTCACCGAGGCGTCCGACCGGAGGTCGCTATTTAACGCGAGCGGCTTCGGCGGCGCCTTTCGTCCGCGCGTTGAGCTTCTCGAGCAACTCGGTCTGCACACCGGCGGGGATTTCGAGTACCGCGGCCCAGCTTCCGTCGCTCGCCCAGGCCTCCTCGGAGAGCTTGCCCATTCCCTTCAGGTCACCGATGACACGAGGGTAGTACTGGCCCGGCACCCGGAGCTTCATTTTGACCACGTCAAACCGGATGGGGAGCAAGGGACGCAGCTTCGTCAGGATCTCCTGGACCTGGGCATCGGCGGACCGGAACGGGTCGACGTGGACCTTGGCCTCCACCATGGCGGCCTCGATACGGGCTGGGGGGTGGGGGGCGCCGGTTTGGGGGTTCATGGCATTGCGGGCGATCGTCGCGACGATCTGACGGTGCTTCACGGCCTGTAGCTGGTGGCGCTGGTCCGTAGTGATCTGGACTTCACCCTTCTGGATGATCTGGCGAGCGATCTCGAGGTAATCCGAGGTATGGAAGATCTTCTGGAGGTGCTCCTCAGAGATCTTGTCGCCCTTTCGTGCGTCTTTGTAAATGTGTTCGCTGCCGAGCCGGTCCCGGAGTTCGATAGGCTTTCCGTCGCGGATCTCTTGGACGGCCATCGGATCGACCAACACTTCGAAACGAGAGCCTTCGTGCTCCCACCGAGCCACGACGTCGTCGTCGGCCAATCGCCGAGCCGGCCGATCTCGTCCTGCATCTTTGACCATGGGAACCCTCTCCGGCTCTCCGCCGCCGGATTGCGAGGCGGCCTAGGTCCGGCCCGGCTTCGCGCCACCCGACGGTGCCGGGAGCCGGGAGGCATACTTTTGGGTTTCCTCAGGTAGGAGCCGGGTGAAACCCTGCCCTTCGACAAGCGTACAGACCTCGACGGTGTTCAGGTTCGCCCCTTCGTCGAGCGACTGCCGCAGACCTTCGAGGGCGAGAAGAATCGCGTCGTCTGCGTCCATACTCTCCCGGTACTTTTGCTCGAACAGCTCCATCGCCGGGCCCTTGTTCCCACCGGTCGCCGTCGCCTTGAAGCTGGTCAGCGATCCCGAGGGTTCGGTCTCGAACAGATGGAATCCGACGTCATCGTATCCGCCCACGAGCAGCGCGGTGCCGAACGGGCGAACGCCGCCGAACTGGGTGTACTGTTGCTTGTAATCGCAGATGCGTCGCACCAAGAGATCGACTGGCATCGGTTCGGCGTAGGTGACCCGGTTGATCTGGGACGCGAGGCGTGCGTAATCAACCAGGACGCGCGCATCGGCAACGAGACCGGCGGTCGAACAAGCGACGTGCTCGTCGATCTGGTGTATCTTCTCGAGACTCGT
Organism: Thermoplasmata archaeon; assembly: GCA_049800095.1. Lineage (GTDB taxonomy): Archaea > Thermoplasmatota > Thermoplasmata > Lutacidiplasmatales > UBA184 > JAKIWV01. Next base: position 13,862 of record JBARJD010000075.1, read on the forward strand.
CGGCTCGGCCAGCTTGGGATTGGGGATGCGCCGGTCTGCCACGAAGACCACGCCGTTCTTGAAAATCACGCCGGCCGTGGTCGCGCCCCGACGCACGGCTTCTCGGGCGTACTCGACCTGGAAGAGCCGGCCATCGGGAGAGAAGACCGTGATTGCGCGGTCGTAGGCCATCTGGCCCGGCTGCATCTCCATGACGTGGTGCCTCGGTTGCGGGCCACCAATGGGGGGTTTATAAGTGATACCCGAAGCGGGCGTTATCGAGAAGCTCCGGCGAGGAAACAGGGAGCCCTCTAATGGGTCGCGGAGCCTCAGGGACGCGTGGCAACGAAGTCAAAGGAGGGCACCGAGCACTCCGGCGCATGGCGGCTCGCCGAGTCAAGCTCGGCCTACCTGAGGGGCGCCCGCGAACAAGCGATCGACTGGTACCCATGGGGGGAGGAAGCGTTCGAAGCGGCGAAACGCCTCAATCGCCCGGTGCTACTCGACGTCGGCGCGGTGTGGTGTCACTGGTGCCACGTCATGGACGAGGGGACGTACTCGGATGACGCGGTCGCTCGGCTGATCGGTCAGCACTTTGTTGCTGTCAAGGTGGACCGCGACGCGAATCCCGAAGTGGACCGGAGGTATCAGCGCCAGGTTAACGCGCTCACTGGCGAGGGGGGCTGGCCGCTCACGGCGTTTCTCACGCCCAAGGGAGAGACCTTCTTCGGTGGCACATATTTTCCTCCGCAAGAAGGCTTGGGGCGCCCTGGCTTCCGCCAGGTGCTGCTCGAAATCTCTCGGCTGTGGCGAGAAGAACCGGAGAAGGTCCGGGAGAATACCCAGTCACTCTCCAACGCCCTGACCCACGAGCACCACGGAACGGGCCGCACGACCGAACTCTCCAGCTCCGCCTTCGTGGGGTCGGTCCGGACCTCCGTGTTGTCTTCGTACGACCCGGTCCACGGCGGGTTTGGCATGGCGCCAAAATTCCCCCATCCGACGGCCGTATCCTTCCTGTTGTGGGACTCGTTCGCCACGGACTCCGAAGGCTCGGCGGAACGGGCACGATTGACGCTCGCCCGAATGGCCGATGGCGGCGTGTACGACCACATCGGGGGCGGATTCCACCGCTACTCCGTCGATGAGGCGTGGCACATTCCGCACTTCGAGAAGATGAGCATTGACAACGCCGCCCTGCTATCCGCGTATGCCGAAGGCTACCGCCGATTCCGCGACGGCGGATTCCGAGAGGTGATCCGGGGCACGGTTGCGTGGGTGCAATCCACGCTCGCGGATCCGAAAGGGGGCTTCGGCGCGAGCCAGGACGCCGACAACGCCCCAGGGGACGACGGCGGCTACTTCACTTGGAGCCGGCCCGAGCTCAAGGCCGTTCTCGATGGGACGGAGTTGCGACTCATCTCCCGGTACTTTGGCGTCGGAAGTCAGGGTCGGATGCCACACGATCCCGACCGAAACGTCCTCTTCCGACTCATGTCGGTAGAAGAGGCTGCCGAGGGGAGCGGCCTCGATACCGCGACGGCCCGAGCGGGGCTCGACGGCGCCGTCCGCAAGCTTGCGGCGGCCCGGCTGCGACGCCCACGTCCGACGGTGGATCCGGCTCTCTACGCGAGTTTGAATGGGGGCTTTATCCGGGCACTGACGACCGCATCGGTCGTGACGAATGATCCGGAGCTGTTGGGCATGGCCCGTCGAGCCACCGAGCGTTTCCTCGCCGAGGGCTACTCCGCATCCCGCGGTGTGGCGCACCAAGTCGGGGCTCCGGGCGCCCAGGGGTTCGGACATCTGGAGGACCAGGCCGAGTTTGCCTGGGCCCTCGCCGAGCTCGCGGGGCAAACGGTGGAGCCGGCGTACCTGGCCCGGGCGGTCGAGCTCTTCGAGCTCATACTATCAAAGTTCCGCGTGGAAGGAATGCCCTTGCGGGACATCGCGCCTGACCTGTACGACGGACCGTCGATTGGAGCTGTCGGCGAACCCGCATTCCCAATCGAAGATATGCCGCACCTTTCCGCCAACTCCACGGTCGCCCTCGGACTGCTCCGTCTGGCTTCGCTCACGGGAGATGATCGCTGGCGCTCTGAAGCACGTCGCCTCATCGGCACGTGCGCTTCTCGCCTCGAGCGAGCAGGTCTCTTCGGAGCCGGCATGGCGCTCGCGGCCGGTCTCGCGGAGACCGAGCCGGTCCGCGTAGTGGTGCAGGGGGACGGTCCCGCGACCGACGCGCTCTGGGAGGCGGCGCGTACCGCCTGGCACCCGAACCTCTGGGCCTTCCGGGGAACACCGCCCGCCCCCTTCTCCTTACCGGAAGAGCTGGCCTCTGCGGTCGCCCGGCCGGAAACCGCCCGAGCCCTGATATGCTGGGGTACGCGGTGCGCGCCGCCCGTCACGGACCCTGAGAAATTGAGGAGCCTGGTCGGGGGCCGGTCGCCTCCCGCGGCGTCGACCTGAGCGGGCCGAGATCCGTTCCGTCCAACAGGTAGGCGCGCGCCGTCCCGTGCAGGACGAAGCGTTTCCAAAGGAAGGTCCGGTAGCGGGCCGGCGCCGACCGGTTCAACGACTCGGTACCGGTGAGGGGATTCAGGGCTGGCAGAACGATGAGCTCGCGCGCCCGCAGGGGGCCGTGTTTTCGGCGACGCCGGTCCCGGATAGGCGGCGGAAACTCTACCCGCAACCAACACCGACGCTTCCCACCGGCACCATCGGACGACGGGGCCAGTCGGAAGCCCGGGTGCAGGTGCCCGGCGACCAGCGTCCGCGAACGCAGGACGGAGTTCGAGGGCCACGCGTGACCGTGAAAAATTCCAACCGTTCCGACGCGGAGACCGCCTACCGCGTGAAGAGCCACCTCTCGCGGGAGGGCCCGGACCAGTCCTACGTCGTGATTTCCCGGGACCACGTCGACGGACAATCCGGCGGAGAGTAGCGCCGCAAAGAAGTCGAACAATTCCCGACGAAGCGGCGGACTCATCCCCACGATCGGTTGCTTCAAGTCTCCGGCAAAAATCACGCCGCTGGCCTGGGTCAATTTCGCAACATTTAGGAGCCCCCCCGCCATCTCTTCCGCCCGAGCTCCAGGAGGACTCGGTTGACCCGGTCGGAAACTTCCCAGCCCGAGATGCACGTCCGCCGCCACCAGCACTCCTCCATCCGAGTCCCCGACCGGGAGCAGATGGAGAATCGGGTGCCCCGATACGGGACGAACGACCGTGGGCTCCACGCGTCCGCCGACCCGCGAATGCTCTATCAAATTTCCCGCCCGTCGGCCGTTGCGATGGGGCGGTCTCGCTCGGCGGAACTGACAGTCTCCATTTATATACAACCCTTAGCTGATTCGCTCTGAAGATGACAATGGAGGGGGCGCGCGACCGGTCGGTATCGTCGATCCAGTCCGTGCTCGAGAAGGCCGGCTTCTTCGTCACCGACACTCACAGCGTGCGACCCACGAGCTTCGACCTCATGGCTCGGCGCGATTCGACGCTTGTGATTCTGAAGATTCTCAAGAACATCGACGCGCTCGACTCCCCGGAGGCCGACCGGCTCCGGGAGCTGTCGAAGCTGTTCGGAGCCGAGGTGCTGGTGATCGGCCAATCGTCCGGGGCCACCGAGCTCGCACCGGGCGTGGTCTACTACCGCTACGGCGTCCCGATCATCACGGAAGCTAGCCTGGAGGAGTACCTGCTCGAGGGGGTCCCACCGTTCCTCTTTTCAGGTCCCGGCGGAATCTTCGTTCGCGTCGACGGAGGCCGTCTCCGCGAACTGCGCGAGGCGCACAACCTCTCGCTCGGAGCCCTCGCCTCCGTCGCCGGCGTCTCGCGGCGTACGATCCAGCTCTATGAGGGCGGGGCGGGTGCCGAAGTTGACGTCATCGAACGGCTCGAGCGGTTCCTCAAGGAGCCCATCGCCGAGGCCATCGACCTGCTCTCCGCCATCGAGGGGGTGATTCCGCGCAAGTTGGCCACCGACGCGACGTCCAACTCCCCGCCGAAGGAGGACGAATCTCCCTCCGACCGTCCGCCCGAGGCCAAGCCGACTCGGCGACCGACCCGGACCGGGGACCCGCTCCGGGATGGGGTCTTCCGCCAGCTCGACGGGATGGGCTGGGAGGTTCACGTGACGATCCGGTGTCCCTTCGACGCCTTCACCCGGGGGACTTCGGGCGGGGAGAGGGAGTTCCTCCTGACGGGGGTCGGGACGCTTCGGAGCGCCCAGCATCGGGCCGAGGTGCTGCTCGGCCTCGCCCGGGTCGCCGAGGGCCACGCCGTGTTCGTCGTCGGCGAGGCGGGGAAGCATACCACGATCGAGGGCGTTCCGGTCGTCACCACGCAAGAGTTACGCCGCACTCGCGCCCGCGATGAGTTCTTCGAACTCGTCGAGGAACGGGAATCCTGGTGATCGCGGAGCGACTTTCCGGTCGCCCGACGATCCTCCTCGTCGGCAGCGTACGGGGCTTGGCCGACGAGGTCGCGCCCGTCCAAGAACAGCTGGCGGCGTTCGACCCCGGCGCCGTGGCGGTGAGCCTCTCCCCCGAAGAGGCGGAGACGCTCGCGCAGTACTTCGTCGGAACCCCCACCGAACCCGTCGTCCCACTCAGCGCATCGGAGGCGTCACACGCCGTCGGACTTGCGCGGATCGCCGAGGTCCAAGTGCCGGCGCCGGCGCTGCTCGGCGCCGTCGACTGGGCCACGCGAGGAGGGAGGCCCGTGTTCGGCGTAGACCCTCCGGAGGATTCGTACGCGGAGATGTTCGCCGCCCACATCGGGTACTTCGAGCTGGTGCGTCGGACGCTGCGGGAGCGACGTCTCGTGAAGCGCCCGCCGGACGTCGGGACTGCGGACGAGTACGCCCTCGCATGGGACCGAACGATGCAACCGGGTGCGGGGTCCGAACGCCTCGCGCGGGCACGGGACGACTTTGCGGCCGACCAGGTCCGCGCGCTCGGCCGGACCCATCCCCGGGTCGCGCTCGTCGTCGACCGGGAACGATTCGACTCGTTCCGCAGGGTGTTCGGGGCCGGCGAGTCCTCCGCCTAGTTTCGTACCGGTCGACGTCTCACAGGTCCGACTTGAGGATTTCCTCGATCCGGCCGCGTGCGACGCGCTTGAACTCATCGAGCGACCCCTCGTTGATGAGCATCCCGTCGGCGAGGCTGAATGCGTTGCCGATCCCCCACTTGAGCTCTCGGCGGTCCCGGTCGTAGAATTCCTGGAGCGACATCCCGTCGTCCCCCCGGCTCCGTTTGATCATCCGGTCGTAGCGCGTCTCGGGCGACGCGAATATCCCGAGCACGAAGAGGTCCCCGAAGTTGTGTCGGAAGACCGTGACCTCGTGGTCGGAGCGGCAGCCGTCGACCAACATCTTGGTCTCGATGAGCTTCGGGACGGCCCGTTGAGCCCAGATGCCCGGTCCGTGCTTCTCCCGTTCCTCGTTGGCGACGCGTCCCAGGTTCGAGTTGTTCAGGGGCAGCCCGCGACGCCGAGTCTCCTCCCGGACCAGGTCGCCCATCTTGAGGGTGGCCAGTCCGATCGACTGGGCGACGGCGATGAGTTCGTCCTTGCCGGAGCCCGGCATTCCGACGGTGACGATGAGCTTCAAAGTTGGTCGTGTTCCCCGGGTGTTTCACTTGCTTCGGGAGGCTCCGGAGCTGGGGGCGGCGAGGGGGGTGGTACCGCCGACGCGGCCGCGTACTGCGCGGCGTCCGACTCCGTCGCCAGCTGGAGACGGTCCGCTCGTTTCAGGTAGTTTTGGGCCTCCACTTGCGCGGCCCGCACCTGCTCGTTAAGCCGGTCGGCCTTCACCTTGAGTACGGCGCTCTGCTGGGTCTTCACCGCCGCCCGATGTTCGATGCGCCGAGCCCGGTGCTGGACGTCGACGATTTTCTGCTGGAGCTGACGGATCCGATAGTGAAGCCCCGTGATGTCCGACCCCACGGTATGCGTGGTCTGCTGGGATGTGGTGGTCTGGATCGTCCGTTCGTACTGCGCCATTTCCTGTTGGTATTCCGGGATTCGTTCGAGGACCTTCTGGGCCTTTTCCCGGAGAAGCGTGGACTGGTGCCGGAGTTTCTCGATCTTGGTGTGCAGGCGCGCGACGCGGGCTTGAATCTTCGCCGCGAGCCGTTCGTTCTTGGCGGCCAGCTCGCGGAGTTTGGTGATGTCGGCGTACCCTTCGCCTCCCAGCCACCGGGAGCTACCGGTCAGGTGGGCCGATGGAGTCGGGGAGACCGCCGGAGGAGGCGCTTGATCTCCTCGCATGCTACCCGATAGTTGTCACGGGGGACGCGGGATATATGCGTTCCTCCGATGGCGGCGGCGTCGCGGCGCCCGGTGGCTCAGTCTGCGGCGTTCAACGGAGTCGGTCGCGGGACGACTCGGCTCGCTTGGAGCCGGGCGACCAGGGCGTCCAATGCCACGCGTTCCTGAGCCTTCGAGTCTCGGTCCCGGAGCGTCGCAGTTCGCGCCTCGGGCGCCGGGGCCTCCAAGCTTTCGCGGTCCAACGTGACGCAGTACGGGACACCGAGCTCGTCCATTCGGGCATACCGACGGCCGATCGAACCACCGGTGTCGAATTCGGCCTCGATGCCGGCCTTCCGGAGCCGTTCCACCCATCGGCGGGCCTCGACGGTGTGCTCCTTTTTTATGAGCGGGAATACACCCACGGTGGAGGGGGCTAGGTAGGACGGTAGGCGCCAGACCGTCCGGTCTCCGTCGACGGCCAGCCCCAAGTCGGCGAGGGCCCAGACGTTCCGGTCCACGCCGAAGGTAATCTCGAGTACGTGCGGGACCAAACGCTCGCCTCCGGCGAGAGTCACGGAAAGGTCCTTCCCAGACCCGGCGGAGTGTCGCGTCAGGTCATAGTCGCCTCGATAATGGACCGCCCCGAGTTCCTTGTACCCTCCGAGACTCTCGAGCTTGACCTCGAAGTCGAACTGGATCCGGTTGTAGAACGCCCGCTCCGTGTCGGACTTCTCGAAGAGCCGGATCCTGTCCGCCGGATATCCCAACACATCGCGGAAGAACCGGTAGAGGTGGACAAGGAAGTAGACATAGAACTCGGGAAGCCCTTCGTCGACGAGGGACCGAGCACTGCGCATTTCCGGCGTCTCCTCCCCTGCGGTGCGCCGCGGAGCCCGGAGCGCCGGTAGCTGCTCTCCCTCCACCGCTGTAAAGGGCAATGGGAATGAAGCGGGGTTGAAGAAGATCTGGAGTTCCGCCTGCGTGAAGGCGCGCATGCGGAAGAGCACCTGCCGGGGCGCGATTTCATTCCGGTAGGCCTTGCCGATGACGGCGATGCCGAGCGGAAGTGCGTGTCGGCCCACGTCCCACATCCGGGAGAAGGATAGGTAGCTGCTCTGAGCCGTCTCGGGCCGCAGGTACGCGTGCTCTCCGCCAGCCGCACCGAAGTCGAAGCCGAACATGAGGTTGAACGGCCGGGGGATCGAGAGTTCGGTCGAGCCGCATTGAGGACAGCGGACCGGAAATTGTCTCAGGAGCTCGCCAATCTGGGCCGGGGAGAGGCCGTCGACCCCCTCGGGGCGCCATTTCTCCAAGATGGTTTCCGCGCGGAAGTGATTCCCGCACTTCGCGCAGGAGACCTCCGGGTCGGTGAAGTTCTCCAAGTGTCCGGACGCGCGGACGACGGCCTCGGGCAGGATCTCCGCCGGGTCAATGCGATAGAAGTCGTCCGATAGGCCCAGAAACCAAGCCGCCCAGGCCTCCTCGACTTGGCGCTTGACCCGAGCGCCGGCGGGCCCGTAGTCGTAGAGGCCCTGCGTTCCACCATAGATCTCGGCGGTGGGCCAGAGCACGCCCCGCCGCCGGAGCAAGGCGTAGAGCTCGTCGTACTTCATCGAGGCACGTCCCGCTCAGTCGGCTTCGGTCGGGACAATAAGCTGTTCGGTGGCGCGCGTGACCAATTGGTAGGCGGGGTCCTCCGGAGGCAACCGGAGGGCGAGCGGAGAGCCGGTCATGCCGGGGGCCACTCGGGCGCGTCCGGGCTCGTCGAGCCATAGCCACGGCTCGACGTATGCCGCCCGGGCGAGGTACTGGGCCTCTACCGGGTGGCCGAGCAGTCGACCCGAAAGGTAGGCGAACTCGGTCTCGCGGAAGATCGAGGGCGCGTTGAGCATCGCATTGTCGGACCCGATAAGGAGCCGGACTCCGGCCCGCGCGAAGGCGGCGAGATCCGGGCTTCGTCCAAAGAGCGCGTTCGACCGCAGGCACACGGCCACGGGGATCCGGGCCTTGGCCACCGCCTCGAGGTCATCCGATGTTGCCTTCGTCAGATGCACTAGCAGGTCGGGCCGAGGGAGGAGATAGTTCTCCGGATTCTCCCGTACCTCCTCGCTCGCGTGGAGCGCGAACCACTTGCCAGCACGGTGGGCACGGTCCGCGAGGAGGGTCCGGGTGAGCGAGTTCTCCTCCCGAGCCGAGCTGACGCCGACGCCTTCGGCGATCCGAAGAAGACGGGTAAGTTCGCCCACCTCGACCGGGCGCCGAGTAGGTCGGCCTAGGATGCGCACCTCGATCGGAAGCCCCACGGCCGCGCGTCGGAGTTGCTCGACGCCGGGGACGCCCTCCTCTCGAAAGTCGACGACGGCGCCAACTCCCTCGTGAACCATTTGTTCGAGTGCGAAGCGCATCGCCCGCTCTTTCTCTTCCGTTGAGAGGGACGCCAGAAGGCGGAACTTGAGCCCTCCCGGACCGACGATCTCCGACACTCCGGCGCGGGGTGGCTCTCGCATCGCGGCGGCGTCGCCGAGATGGGTGTGCGCGTTGACCGGTCGTGGAGTCACGATGCCCCGGATCCGTCGCTCCTTGCCGCGCCGGGAGTCTGTCCCGGGGCTCCCCACTTCGACGACCCGCCCTTTGCGAAACCGGACGTACGCCGGACGGGTGCCGTCGACATCCACGACGGCTCCCTCGACAATCATTGGCAGTTCACTGGAATACCCACCACCCGTGTTATCTAATAGCGCCCGCCGGTGCTCGCGTCGGTGCATCGTGGCGAAACGCCAAGCGCGTAGGGCGATCGCTCGTCCGGCCCCCCGCGTGGCGCGGGACTTGGACCTCGTGGTCGTCGGGCACACGAACCTCGACCATTTCTTTCACGTGAGGCAGCTCCCCGCCCCCGATCGCACGGTCCCCTTGATCGATCGCGGGGTCCGACTGGGAGGAACGGCGGCCAGCATCGCACGCGCGGCCGCCAAGATGGGCGTCCGGACGGCATTGGTCTCCCAAGTCGGTCCTGACTTCCCGGATTGGTTCCATCGTTTGCTTAAACAGGATGGCGTGGACCTATCGGGTTTCGAGACCGTGGCCGGGGCCCGATCCCCCGCTTGCTTCATCGTGGAGTCGGCTCGGGGGGAACAGGTCACCCTGATCGATCAGGGCCCGATGGAACGGGACCGCGGAACCCGGATTCCCACCCGTCTGCTATCCCGAGCCGGCTGGGTGCACCTCGCCACCGGGGCCCCTCAGTACCAGCTCCGGGTGCTCGCGGAGGCGCGGCGACTCGGGCTGAGGGTGGTGGCGGACCCGGCGCAGGAGATTTTCTATCGATGGGACTCGGTGAGTCTCCGGCGTCTTCTCTCGCGGTCGGAGCTCTTTTTCGCGAACCGGAGCGAGCTATATCGCGCGCTCCAATTGCTGCGCCTCAAGAGCGTCCGTCAACTGTTGGAAATCGTTCCAACGGTCGTCGAGACGCAAGGGCGCCGGGGCGCCGTCGCTTGGACACGCGCCGGAAGCGTGCGGATGGCCGCCACCCGGCCTCGGAAGGTCCGGCAGGTAACGGGCGCGGGAGATGGATTCCGTGGAGGGTTCTATGCCGGCTGGTTCCGCGGCGACCCGCTCCGAGAATGTCTGCGATATGGTAGCTGGGCGGCGGCCCGATGGTTAGAGGCGGGAGACCCATCTGGGCTCCAGTCTCGGGGGCCTCGCCGGCGTCTACCGCCCGACTTGGGTAATCCATAGTCGGGGAGTGGGGCGGAAGATGGAGATGCGGCCGTTCGGCAAGCTGATTCCCGTGGCGGTCGCCGTTCGCCGAGTCCTCGCCGCGACCCGCCCCGTCAGCCGACACGAGACCGTTGTCCTCACCGAATCCTTGGGTCGGGTCAGCGCGGAGACCTATCGCGCGCCAATCTCGGTCCCGAGGTTCGCGCGGGCCACATGGGACGGGTACGCGTTCCGGTCCGCATCGAGTCGCGGCGCCTCTGCACGGCAGCCGACGCGATTCCGGATCGTCGGAGAGGTGTTCGCGGACCGGGGGTTCATCCATCGGCTCCGCACCGACGAGACGGTCGCGATCGCCGCCGGGGGCCGGCTTCCCCCGGGGGCCGACACGATGGTGATTTTCGAGGAGGTTCGGCGGAGCGGTTTGGAGGTTCTCGTTCCCCGATTTGTCCAGGTCGGCGAGCGCATTGCGGCGGTCGCGGCGGATTTCCGGCGAGGACAGGTGCTGGTCCGACGTGGGGATGTGCTGGATCCTGCCACCGTGGGCTCGTTGGGGGCCGCCGGCCGGACGGGTCTTCGAGTGTTCGCGCGCCCGCGGGTCTCGATTCTGCCGAACGGAAACGAGCTCGTCGTTCCCGGACAACCGATCCGCGGCGATCAGATCTACGAAACGAACAACCTCACCCTTGGGGCGATCGTCCACGCAAACGGAGGCATCCCGCTCCCCCACATGCCGGTGCGGGACGATCCCCGGCGGATCGAGGCGGCCGTCCGCCGAGCCTTGCGCCAGAGCGATCTCGTGCTGCTGACAGGCGGAAGTTCCGTCGGCGAACACGATTACGCCCCCGAGGTGCTCCCCCGGGTGGGGCGCGTCCTCTTCCACGGAATTGCCGTCCGGCCCGGCAAGCCGACGATCGCGGCGGTGACACGGGGCCGGTTGGTCATCGGCATGCCCGGCCATCCCACGTCGGCGCTGTCCAATAGTTTCTGGCTGCTCTCACCGCTGTTGCGCCGCCTGGGACACTTGCCGGGGCCGGGTTGGGTCGATGGAAGTTGTCGTCTCGCTCGGGCCGGGGATCACCCCTCACGCGACCTCTCCGCGGTGCTCCCTCTTCGCGTGGTGGATGGCTGGGGGTATCCCACGTATCACGGATCCCACGCCGTAACCGGGCTCCGGGGCGTCAACGCCTTCGTGATAATTCCCCCCGGATCTCGGACGCTGCGACAGGGCCAGAAGCTGGCCGTGCATCTCCTCCCGGAACCCATCGGAGCCCCTCCGCACGCTCTCGCGGGCGACTGAGTCCCTCAACGCTTTAGGCGCGCTTTGGTACCTCGAAACGTGCGCCGAGATCAGCTTCGCATCGCCCTCATGTCGATCGAGGGGACGAACAACGACGAAGAGCTGTTGGCGGCGCTGCGGGCGCTCGGGGTGCCTGCCGAGGTCGTTCAGCTGAAGCAGTTCGAAGGGCGCGACGTAGAGCGTTCCCAACGACGGGACCTCTTCGACTTTCGGGCGCTCTTCTTTCCGGGAGGGTTCTCCGCCGGCGATTACGTTCGAGCCGGCGCGATCCTCGCGGCGCGGGTTCGGGCCGCGATGGGACCGGCGTTGGAGGAGTTCGTGCGGTCGGGCCATATGGTGGGCGGCATCTGCAACGGGTTCCAAGTCCTGACCGAGCTCGGCCTCCTGCCGGGCCGGCCGGACGGAAGCCTCGGAAAGCCGCAGGCGGCGCTCATGACCAACGACTCCGGCCACCACGAGTGCCGGCCGACGTTCCTTCGATGGGAAGGGGGGCGGTTCGCCGCGTTGCAATCGCTTCCGGCGGGAGAGCGGTATCTAATCCCCTCCTCACACGGAGAGGGCAAACTGGTGCTGTCCGAGGAACCGGGGGCGCGGCTCGAGGACCTCGAACGAAATGGCCAGATCCTGTTCCGCTACGTCCAACCGGACGGCGGCCCGGCGACGTACCCCTGGAACCCGAATGGCTCCATCGGGGACATCGCCGCGGTGACGAACCCTATGGGCAACGTCTTCGGGATCATGCCCCACCCGGAGCGGTCCTTCTACCGGATCCAGCACCCGGACTGGACTCGGAGCGGCCACCCGGAGGGGCCCGGCGACGGGCACCTTTTTCTCGAGTCGGTCGTGCGGTACGCCGAGGCGCACGACTGAGGCGCCACACCGAGAGCGTCTCGTCGCCCCACCGCTCGCGAGCGACGATACGGCAGACGCCTCCTTGGCGACGCCACCGAGTCCGAATTTCCTCGAGGCGGGCACGAGATTGTCGTGATGAGACCAGAACATACGCGCGTCCACCAGGGACTAGATGTTGCGGGAGTATTCCGAGGAGCCGGCCGGTGACACGACAACCGTCCGGCCCGCCATCCATGGCGAGATTCTCCCACCGGTCTCGATCCCGTTGATGAGGTTTCGTCGGGAGGTAGGGCGGGTTGGAGAGGATCAGTTCGAATCGGCGCAGGCCCGCGGCCAAATCGGTCCGAACCGCGTTGACCGGAAGAGCCTCGTCGCGGGCCCGTCGGAACACCGCCTGGAGCGCCGCCGGGTTCAGGTCCGTCGCGACGACTTGCCGAGCTCCGTGCCGTGCCGAAACGAGGGCCGCCAGACCCCGTCCACATCCAACCTCAAGCACGCGGTCGCCCCGGCGTGGTCGAGCGAACCGTGCGAGGAGCCGAGAGTCCTCGCGCACGGGGTAGACCGCGGCCACTTCCCTCGGACCCGTTTCGGACAACCGCGACGCTCCGCTCCCCGTCGCGCCCCGAATACCCTATAGCATTGGCTGGCCTATCGGGGTTGTGATCGTGGGAGAGGATGGGCTGTGCCTTCGCATCTGGCTTCAGTAAAGATCGGGATCACGGGGCTCCCCGGTTCCGGCAAGACCGAGACGCTGCTCCGCATCATCGACCTCCTCGAGGACGAGGGGATCAAGGTCGGCGGGATGATCACCGAACCGATCGTAGAGAAGCAGCGTCGGAGCGGTTTCCAGATCGTCGACTGGCTGACCAAGGAGAGCATGGTCTTCGCGCACAAGGACATGAAGTCCCGCGTGCGCTCCGGTGCCTACGGCGTGAACCTGGCGGCGCTCGAGGATCTCGGGATCCGTGCGTTGGCGGACGCGCGTCAGAATGCCGACGTCGTCGTGATCGACGAAGTGGGCAAGATGGAGGTCGAAAGCGAGGCGTTCACGAAAGCGGTGGTCGATACGCTAGACCAGGACAAATCGATCATCATGACGCTCCACAAGAAATCGCGGAACCCGCTCTTGCAGGACATCCGCCGGAGGGACGAACTACGGCTCCTCGAGGTCACGCCGGTGAACAAGAACCTCCTGGCGTTCAAGATCGTGAAGCTCCTGACGGAGCGCACGCGCTGAACGAGCCGCTCGCCCTCGGGCGGGAGGGCGGCACGCGCCTCTGGCTTCCGCCGTCTCCCACGGTGCATGGTCCAGCCCGTCGCCGCGCGGTCTTCTATAACGCGGCCATGCAACTCGACCGCGACCTCAACGTGGCAGTTGTCCGCGCCCGGTTTCCCATGAACCCGGGATCGAGTCGCGGATGGGAGATGCTCGCCGCCACGGGCGTCCGGGGTCTCCGACTGGTCGAGGAGACGGACGCGTTCGCCGAGTACGATTTCACCGAGGAGAATCCGGTCGCGTTTGCGGTGCTCGAACGGAACGTCCACGAGTCCGGCCATGCCGGCCTCAAGACCCACCTCGAGGACGCGAAAAAATCGGCGAGGGAACGGACGTTCGATTACGTCGACCTTGACCCGTTCGGAACCCCGACTCCCTTCGTCGACGCGGCGCTCCGCGCGCTCGCCCCGGGGGGAGTGCTTGCGGTCACGGCCACCGACATGCCGGTCTTGGCGGGGGTCGCGCACGGGGTGTGCGAACGCCGATACGGGGGCCGGCCGATCCGGGGTGCCCAGGGACCGGAAGGAGGCCTCCGAATCCTGATCGCGTACCTGATTCGAGAAGCGGGCCAGCGGTCTATCCGACTCGAACCGATGCTGAGCTACATTCACGATCACTACGTTCGCGTCTTCCTAAGCTCAGAGCCAACGGGACCCGGCCTCGTCGACGACGCGCGGATGGGCGACCCGAGCGCACTGGGGGATGCCGCTCCCGAGGTGGCCGGTACCGGGCCGTATGGGCCCATGTGGCTCGGTCCCCTGTTCGACCCCGCGCTCGTGGCTCGGCTGGAGGTTCCGTCCACGGCGGAGCGACCGGAGGAGCTACGGAAGTTCCTGGACCGGCTTCGGGAGGAAGGCACGGCGGACCAACCCTTCTATTACGAACCGAACACGCTGGCCTCGGAGCTGGGACTTCCCGAGCCACCCCCGTTGGCCGCCGTGTTGGCCGCTCTCCGAGGGAAGGGATTCGCCGCCGCTCGGAGCCATGTGCGGGCAAGTGCGTTTCGGACGACCGCGCCGCGGTCGGTCGTCCATGAGACGGTGCGGGGCCTGCCGTCCCGCCGTTAGTCCCAAAACGCCCGCGTGCGGGCGTAACTTCGTTCCGCTCGAAGAATCTCGGCGAGCAGCGCGTCGGTATCTCGGTAGTGCCGCGCGAGCAGTCGTCGCGCGGTGTCCGGTCCGATCCCGCGGCCGGCCAAGCAGAGGAGGGCTTGTTCGCCATATGTCGCCAGCAGTTCAGCGGACGTGTAGGCCGCCCGCAGGCGCGCCGTCAGCCCCGCGGAGGGTCCCTTGCGTTTCGACGTGCCCTTGCGCTTCTCCCGGGCGTACTTGGAAATCGCCGCGATCTCTTCGTTCCGGCGCGGCGAGAGGACGGCGGAGAGTGTGCCGTGACAGAGCCGACAACTTCGGGAACCATCGGTCGCGGAGCGGGCAGGGGTCGTCGTACGGGTGAATCCGCACCGAAGACAGACGAGCGTCAACTCCTCGTTCTGGAGACGCTCCCGGATCGCCTTGAGTAGGGTAGGCGGCGGGATATCTGGAAGGAACTGCCACTTGAGGGTCTCCAAGATCCGGTCGCTCCATCGGTCGGCCGGGGCGGTGACCACCTCGAGGGTCTGGTCCCGGATCCGCCCGAGCACCTCGCGCGCATGCGCGAGGTCGTGTCGGTCGTGGAGTGTTTTCTCGAGCGCCTCGTCTCCGAGGGGGGTCGTCCGGGACTGCTCCATGAGCGAGTCGACCATCCGCAGGTCGCGGGCGTCCGCGGATGCCGGCAGAACGCCGAGCTTCCGAGCGACGGTGATGAAGATCCAGCGGTATTCCAAGCTCGAAGGGACGAGCCGGTTGAGCAGCGTCTCCAAGTGATCGGGGGGGATCGAGAGGCTCTGGCGGAGCGCTTCGGCGTCGAGCGCAATGGGGAGGCCCAGGACGAACCACGTGGGCTCGACATCCAGAACCTCCACGCGGGCGCCCAAGCGGGCCGCCAGCAGGCCCGACATCACGAGACTCAACGTCGTGTTGGTCCGGCTCCCAAAGCACGCGCTGACCGTCACGAGTCGTCCATGGGTTTGTAGGACAACCTTTCGGTCGGTCGCGACGTGTACGGACTCGGACCCTTTTCGGAGGCGATCCTCGAGGCGGCCTCTCGCTTCCGGGGTGAGCGGATACCCCGAGTAGTCCCCCTCCCGTCGCAGCCGGCCCACTTCCTGGGCCGCGTCGAACGGGACCGGGAGCTCTTCTCCTACCCAGCGGGGTTCCTGACCGAACTCGGCCGCCGCCTCGACGAGCATCTCCCCATCGCGGAACTCGACGACACGCCACGGAGTCCCGTGCAGCAGGAAGACCAGGTCCGGCTGGCCGATGACCTGGGTCATCACGAACCGCTCGTCGAGCGTTCCGATCACTTTCCGCGTGCCGATGTCCCGGAGCCGGTAGGTCCGTTCCTCGGGGATGAGGGAGAGCGTGGAGTAGAATCGGTCCAGGGTGCCGCGGCCGGACCGGAGCCGACCTTCGGCCAGCCGGACCAAGCCCAGGCTCTCCAGATAATTCGCCAAGTCCCGCCAGTCCGCGTCGGCGAGGTCGTGCAGCGCGGCGGCGTGACGCAAGCGGTGGGCGATCTCTTTCGGGTCGACCGTTCCCTCGGCGCGCAGGGTGCCCAGGATCTGCTGGGCCGCGGCGAGCCGGTTCCGGGTCCGCCACGTCGTCGGCTCGACCTCACCCGACAGGGCACGACGGGCCAGTACGGCGGCCTCCTCGAGATCCTCGTCGTCCTGCGCCACGACGATCCCCTGGGACGTCCGGTCAAGCCGGTGGCCGGCCCGCCCCACTCGCTGGAGCAGCCGCGTGGCCTGACGGGGCGAGCCGAACTGGAGCACGAGATCGACGGCCCCCACGTCAATGCCGAGCTCGAGGGAAGAGGTGGCGATGAGGGCGCGCAAATTTCCGGCTCGGAAGTCTCGCTCGGCCTCTTCTCGAACTTCGCGGGAAAGTGAACCATGGTGCACGGCGAGCGGAAGGTCGGGAGCCAGCCGATGGAGCCGAGCGGCGAGTCCCTCCGCCGTCGGCCGGGTGTTGACGAAGACCAGGGTGGTGTGATGGGCTCGGACCGCCCGTTCGACCTCGCGGAGAGCGGCGAGGTAGTGGGCGTCCACACGCATCTCGGTCTCGAGTCCAGGGTCTCCGGGCTCGGGAGGGGAGTGCGGCCATCGCACCTCGATCTGAAGGTCCCTCGGCTCCTTCGCGATTCGGGTCTCGACCCGGCGGGGCTTGGGCGACAGGAACCGAGCGACCTCCTCGGGATTGCCGACCGTCGCGGAGAGGCCGACCCGCCGGACCGGCCGGCCTACGAACGAGTCGACGCGTTCGAGAGTGACGGCAAGTTGGGCGCCCCGGTCGGAAGGGAACAGCTCGTGAACCTCGTCCACGATCACCGCCGTGAGGCCACGCAGCCCTTCCCGGAGTCGCTTGCCGACGAGCAAAAGCTGGAGCGTTTCCGGGGTCGTGATGAGGAGGTCCCGTGGATGCCCCGACTGTCGGAGCCGCTCGGAGGTTGGAGTGTCCCCGTGTCGGACTCCAGCCGTCAAGCCCGAGGCTTCGACGAGCGAGAACAGCCTCTGCTCGAGATCGCGATTCAATGCGCGCAGTGGGGTGATGTATAGCAGAGCCGTCGGAGGAGACGGATTCTGGAGTCGTCGGGAGAGTAGGGGGAGAAGGGCCGCTTCGGTCTTACCCGTTCCGGTGGGAGCGACGAGTAGAGCGTCATGGTCGGTCCTCAGGAGCAGGTCGATGGAAAGCCGTTGGATCTCCGTCGGGGTGTCGAAGTGGCGCATCTCCAGGTAAGCCCGGAGACGGGGGTCGAGGGCGGTGAACGTAGGCTCAATGGCGCCAGACGTCGAAGTAGCATCGGGCAGCGCCCTCGCAGGAAAACGGCTCCGTAACCAGGGTCGCCCTTCCTACTAGGGAGCGAGACGAGTGGGCTCGAGGTCGAGTTTCCGGAGACCGAGCGTTTCGTCGATGGGCCGGCCAAACGTCCGTCCCGGGAAGGTCTCGAGCAAGACCTCGTTGAGGACCCAGACCGTGCCCCGCATCAGGTGACCACCAACGACTTGATGGTTCGGGGCGGCCAGCGCCGCGTGCAGGTGGATCGAGGGACCATCGGCCTCGGCGATCGAACCATGGAGGCCGACGAGCTCGTGCGGCTCAGGCAGGTCCTTGCGGACATACTCGGCCCCGTTCCAATAGCCGATCGCGGCGTCCCGGAGCATCCCGATTCCCGAGATTACCGCGGCGGCATGAACCGCATGCTCGCGGACGAAGTCGCTCAGGGTGACGAACAGATCCTGGCCTTGGTCTAGCCGGAGCATCCAGCGGTTGCCTTCGGCGACGGACTGCATCACCGGCCCCATCCGGGGTGCGAGTTAAGGGTGTTTCGCTGTCCCTCGGGCAAAGTGTAATGGCTGGTCCGGGATTGCAATTCGGAACATGGTTCCGACTCCCGTTGCCGCCGTCGCGCGCGTCCCGCCGGCGACCCCGCTTGCGATCGTGGCCCGGCTGGCCGCTGGCGGCCCCGCGCTCGTCGCGCTCTCGGGAGGCGTTGACTCGTCGGTCGTCGCACTGCTGGCTCACCGGGCGCTCGGAGCCAAGGTGGTCACGGTTACGCTGAGCGGCCCCGCGGTCTCGTCAGGGGAGCTCGCCAGCGCAACCGAAGTGGCTCGCACGATCGGGGTCCGGCACGTCGTGCTGATGTCGGATCCCCTGTCGCAGCCCCGGTACAGTGAGAACCCGACGAATCGTTGCTACTTCTGTCGTGATCACGAAGGTGACCTGCTCCGCGCCTGGGGCCAAGAAAACGGCGTCGATGTCTTCCTGGACGGAATCCACCTCGACGATCTGGGCGAGGACCGCCCGGGCTTGCAGGCGATGAACGAACACGGCTTCCAACATCCACTCGCCGAAGCGTCGTGGACGAAGTCGGACGTTCGCGCCTTCGCGCGTTCCGCCGGGCTCCCCACATGGGACCGCCCTTCGAACGCCTGCCTGGCCTCCCGAATCACGCACGGGCAACCGATCACCGCTCCGCTGCTCGCGCGGGTGGCGCAGGCGGAAGGGTGGCTGACCGCGCGCGGATTCCGCCGAGTCCGAGTGCGCGTCTCCGGCGACCACGCGCGGGTCGAGGTGGCTCCTGACGAGGTTCCCCGACTGCTCGCCGAGGAGTACGCTCGGCCCCTCCGGGAGGCGCTTACGAATCTTGGGTTCGCGTCCGTAGAGATCGACCCGATCGGGTATCGCCATCGGTCCAACGCATGACGCCGGCCCGTCGCGCCTCCCAACTGCGGGGCCGGGCCCCCGCGCAGATGGACCTCTCCCAGCGGTTCGAGCTCGATACGGAACTCACGCCGCAAGGGGACCAGCCGAAGGCGATTGCCGACCTGGTCCGCCGGTTACGGGCCGGTGAACGGTTCGAGACTCTGCTCGGCGTTACCGGTTCCGGGAAGACGTTCACGATGGCGCACGTGATCCAGGAGCTGCAGCGACCGACATTGGTCGTGTCTCATAACAAGACCTTGGCTGCCCAGCTCGTCAGCGAGTTTCGAGCGCTCTTCCCGCGCAACGCGGTCGAGTACTTCGTCAGCTACTACGACTACTACCAGCCCGAGGCGTACGTCCCCCAGATCGACCTGTACATCGAGAAGGATGCGTCGATCAACGAGGAGATCGACAAGCTTCGGCACCGGGCGACCCAGGCGTTACTGACCCGGCGCGACGTACTGATCGTTTCCTCCGTGAGCTGCATCTATGGCCTCGGGTCCCCGGAGGAGTACCGGGAGAATACGCTCGTACTTCGGAAGGGCGAATCGATCGGACGGCAGGCGCTCCTCGACCATCTGGTCCGGCTCAAGTATTCGCGGAACGACACGGAATTCCAACGCGGTCGCTTCCGCGTGCGCGGAGGCACCATCGACGTCCAAGGGTCCGGCGAGTCCCTTCACCGGGTGTTGTTGGAGGGAGACACCATCGCCGGACTGTACGAACTCGACCATGTCACGCAGGAGGAGGTACGGGAAGTCACCGCGTTCACGGTGTTTCCGGCGACCCATTTCTTGACCATCGATGCACGTCTCGAAGAAGTACTCGCCCAGATCGATGCCGACAAGGTGGACCGCGTCCGGAAGCTCGAGGCCGGCGCGCACATCGTCGAGGCGCAACGTCTCAAAAGCCGTACCGAGTACGATCTCGAGATGATCCGGGAAACGGGCTACTGCAATGGAATTGAAAATTACTCCCGGTACTTTTCCGGCCGGAAACCCGGCGAACCCCCGTATACGCTTCTCGATTTCTTTCCGCCGGATTTCCTGACGTTCATCGACGAGTCGCACGTGTCCCTCCCCCAGCTCCAAGGGATGTACAAGGGGGACAAGAGCCGGAAAGACAACCTGGTCGAGTTCGGCTGGCGGCTTCCCTCGTGCCGAGACAACCGTCCCCTCAAGTTTCCGGAGTTTCTCGCCCACGTCGGGCCGACCGTTTTCGTCTCGGCCACGCCGGGCCCGTTCGAGCTCAAGCATTCCGCGGGGGTCGTCGAGCAGATCATCCGACCGACGGGCCTCGTCGATCCGGTCATCGAAGTGCGCCCGCTCAAGGGCCACATCGCCGACTTGATCGAGGATCTGCATCGCCAAGTAGACCACAACGAGCGCTCGCTCGTGACCACGCTGACGAAGGCAACGGCCGAGGAGTTGTCGGCCTATCTCGCGAATCTCAACTTCAAGGTCCGCTACCTTCACTCCGACGTGGAGACGCTCAAGCGGATCGAGATCCTCCGCGACCTACGGGTGGGCCGCTTCGATATTTTGGTGGGGATCAACCTCCTCCGGGAGGGGCTGGACCTGCCCGAGGTGAGCCTGGTGGCGATCCTCGATGCAGACAAGGAAGGCTACCTACGGAGCGACACTTCCCTCATCCAGACGGCGGGCCGCGCAAGCCGCAACGTGTCCGGCCGTGTGGTTCTCTACGCCGACCGGGTGACCGGTTCGATGGCACGGGCCATCGCGGAGACCACGCGTCGCCGCGAGCTACAGGTGAGCTACAACCGCGAACACGGGATCGTACCCGAGACTATCGTCAAAGAGGTGCGGTCGTTGCTCGCGCCCTCCGATGATGCCGAGTCGGGTGAGCTCTCCACCTCGGGGCTGGGCAAGAAGTGGAAGGAGCGACTCCCGATGCTCATGGCGAACCTGGAGGAGGAGATGCGACTCGCGGCGGAGCGCCTCGACTTCGAGGAGGCGGCCCGGATCCGGGACCGGATCCGCGAGATCGAGCGGAAGGC
>JBARJD010000076.1:0-3956 GCA_049800095.1 Thermoplasmata archaeon
CACCGGTGACGTCGCTCTCCAGGGTCCCGAGTGCGACAGCCGCCACCTCGAAGAAGGCGAGCGGAATCAAGAGGACGAGCACGGGTCCCCACCGCGCGAGCAGGAAGCCAACCGAAAGGGTCCCAACGCCCGAAAGGACGAGGCCCACAGAGAGGATCATTCCATTCGCACGGCCGAGCGCCGCTTTCGGAACCACCTGAGGGACGGACGAGTTGAGGGTGGGTCGGGACAACGCGGCCGACACGGCTACCAGTGCCCAGAAGGGCAAGACCCAGAGGAACCAGGCCGGCACGAAGAATCCTGCGGGCCCGGGCAGGGCGACGTGGGCCGTGGGATCGACGTAGAACACGGCCGCGAGCAGCACTACACCGAGCAGCGCGAAGGCGTTGGAGAAACGAAGGAGCCTCCGGCGGTTCGTCCGGTCCGCCAATGTGCCGGAGAAGAACGCCATCGCAAGCGTCGGAACGGTCGCCGAGATCCCCAAGAGCGCGAGGGCCCACGCCGCGAAGGCCGCGGAGTGCGCCGTCGAAACGCCGTACGTAGAGACGCTCATCCACGCCAACACGATGCCGACGGCCGGCGGCCCCGCGAACCCGAAGGCTCCCGCCACCAACAGACGGACGAAGTCTAACTGAGAGGTCAGAGATGGAGAACGGAGCAGGCGATGCCCCTCCTAGTGACCGACCCCGGCCGGACCCAATAAGCCTTCCGAAGGCGATGGACGCCGGGCGGAAGGGGCTCCCGGCACTCCCGAAACTTCTCCACAATCGAGAAGAGTGCCACTGGTCTCCTCCGCGAGATGCCGTACGTCGAGTACGACGAGGTCGGAGCGGCCTGCGCTGAGTGCGGTCGGCTCTTCCGCTCGACGGAGGATCTCGACGCCCACCGCCGGGAGAGCCACCCCACCGCCCGTACAAGTTCCCCCGACGGACCACGGAAAGCGACACTGCCGTGCTCACTTTGTCCGCGGAAATTCTTCTCGATCGCGGCGCTCCAGGACCACACTCGTCGCGACCATTCGACCTGACCGACGGTCCGAGGAGCGCCCGCCGAGCGAGCCGCTATCTATCGGCGAGACTGCGTTCCGTCCGGCGACGTCTGTGCGGGTCCTTCATCAGGACGCCAAGTCAGGGATCCTGCGCCTCCGGCTCGAGACCCCCAGTGACCTGTGGCGAGTAGCCCGGCTCATCCAACCCCGCGATCGCGTCGGCGCCTCCACCACCCGGCGGGACCCGGAGGCACCGGCGGACACCCCCTCCGCTCAGCGGGAGCGGCGCAGGGTGTGGCTCACCGTCGAAGCCGAACAGACCGAGTTCCACGGCTTCTCGCGGCATGTCCGCGTCACCGGTCCTATCGTGGAGGGCCCGTTCGACCAGGGAAGGCACCACACGTTGGAGCTCGAAGAGGGCGATGAGCTCACGATCCAGAAACCCGAGATCACCCCCTCCGACCGGGCTCTCCTCGAGGAGGGCGTCCATCATCGGGGAGACCAACGGATCGTCGTGGCATCGGTCGATTGGGGGGAGTCCACGATCGTCCGGGTTCGCGACCGGTCCATCGAACCGGTGGCCGAGGTGAATCGGTCGATCTCCGGAAAACGGTATCGCGAGGGAACGGGGCCCAAGGACCGGAAAGCGTACGTTGCGGAGCTCCTGGGACTGCTGGAACGGGAGGTGCCCGAGGCTCAGGCGCTCATCATCGCCGGCCCGGGGTTCCTGAAGGAAGAACTCTCCAAGGCACTCCTCGAACGGGTCCCCGCCGCGAAGGCCAAGCTCCGCGTGTACCCGACGGCTGAATCCGGCGGGGCGGGGATCCAGGAGTTGTTCCGCTCCGGTCGCGCCAGCGAGGTGCTGTCCGAGAGCGTCGCCGTGCAGGAGGCGGACCTCGTCGAGCGCCTCGTGACCGCCCTCGGAGGCGGGAAGCGCGCTGCCATCGGTCTCGAGGAGGTCCGGGAGGCGGAGGCGCAAGGGGCCATCGAGACCCTCCTCGTCCACGAGGCGCTGCTTCGCGACCCGACGGTACAACCCCTGCTTGACGCGGTACGGGCCGGCCGAGGAAAGCTGTTCGTGGTCCGGGACGACGGCGAGGCTGGTCGACGCGTCTCCGCCCTCGGGCGGATCGGGGCACTGCTGCGCTTCGACTTTGTCCCGAGTCGTCCCCGTCGCAAAGGCGACTGAAACGGACTTACGGTATCGCCTGGACGGCCTCGCGCAGGTCTTCGAACCGGCGCTTGACGTCCTTGAGCGCGAACCGGAGCGCTTCGCGCGGTGAGAGGCTCCCATCGGTCTCGAACCGCAGAAAGAAATCCGTCTCCGAGGGCTGGACCTTGACCGAGCCGTGGGGGCAGGTCTGCTCGCAGGCGAAGCAGACGATGCACTTCGTGTCGTCGGTCACCTTGACCTTGCCGTCGTTGTACTCGAGAATGTTGACAGGGCAGGAGTTTCCGACCCGCTGGAGGCACGCGTCGGAACAGCCCGTATGCTTGGCGATCTGGATCTTCGCGTGGGGAGACACGCCGACGGCGTGCGACACCTGGAACTTGGCATGGTCGCGGGCCGTGCCGACCACCGCGGTGGCATATGCGAGCAGGGCCTGTCGGGAGCCCAGTCGCACGATGGGAACCTCTGGCTCGATGATGGCGAGCGAGGCGTCCCCGATTGGCGCCACGTCCTTTGAGTAGACGGTGCAGGGGCCCTTCCGGTCGATCGAGTAGACCACTTGGCAGTGCGAGCAGCCCTCGCCCTTGCAGGTACACTCGCTCTTCCGATGGAACTCGTCGAGCGCCATCGGGATCGGGAGCAACCCGAGGCGGTGGGCGATCGCCTCGTCGAACATGCTGGTGGAGGAGTCGTAGTCCTTTCCGCTTGCCTCGTCCCGAATCGGCCCGAGGTGGAATTCGACATCTTCAATGGCTAACTTGGGGACATCCGTGAGCAACGTGCGTCGGATGGCGTTGACGCGGGCGGAACTCGCCTCGTGGAACTCCAGCTCGGCCGCCCGGGGCCCCAGTTGCCGGATCTCGACGTCCACGCTAGACCCTCCGTCCCCGCCGGCCGCCCTTGGGCTTCGTTCCGTCATGAGGTACTGGTGTCACGTCCTCTATCCGGTTAATTTTCATTCCCGCCCGAGACAATGCCCGGATCGCGGCTTGGGCGCCGGGGCCCGGGGACCGGCTCTTGTTCCCGCCGGGGGCCCGCACCCGCACGTTGAGCGTATCGTACCCCTTCTCGCGGATGATCGCGGCGACCTGGTCGGCGCACTTCATCGCGGCGTAGGGGCTCGACTCGTCCCGAGCGGCCTTCACGACCATCCCGCCGGTCGCCTTGGCGATGGTCTCTGCGCCCGTCACATCCGTGACCGTGATGTGAATGTTGTTGTAGCTCGCAAAGATGTGAGCAATGCCGATTCGAGCCATTCCCTACGCCCCTCCTTCCACGGGCTCGGCGGACGGCGCAGACGGGGCGCTCGCCTTTTCGCGCATAGCGACCCGGAGCGGGTGCTCCTCGTTGGTCAGCGGGCTCGCGGGGGAGTAGGAAAGCGAAGCTTCCTCGTCCCGCCGGACCAGGTATCCGGGTCGGGTGACTCGGTGCTCGTCCAACGAAATGTGGCCGTGTACGACCAATTTTCGAGCGCTCTTGGCCGTCGGTGCCAGTCCGCGCTGGAAGACCTGCCAATCGAGCCGGCGTTCAAGGAAACCCTCCACCGACAAGGCGAGCACATCGTCCACGGTTGGGCTGCCGGAGGCCAACAGCCCTTGGCGGGTCAGCCGCTCGAGCAGCCATTTGGTCTCTTGGGCGGCTTGCGGCTCGCTGGCCCGGAGGCGGGCTTGCAGCTCTCGCGCTTGACGACGGAAGTTCCGCAGAACGGACTGAGCCTTCCAGAACTCCCGCTTGTTCTTGAGGCCGTACTTGTCGACGACACGTCGCTCCTCCGCCATCCGTGGTCCCTCCCACGGG
>JBARJD010000077.1:0-2737 GCA_049800095.1 Thermoplasmata archaeon
CCCTCGTCGCCGACGGCGGGCTGATCCCGGGCCGCGCGGCCAATCGTCGCGTGGTCTACCGCCGGGCGGCTCCGCGCCCCTCCACGCCCACGATCCAGTTCGACCCGACGGTCCTGCCGGCCCCTTCCGGTCCGCTCGACGAGGAGCCCGCCCCTGCGACGGAGCCGCGGGACGCTCAGGGCGGCGGGTGACCGACGAGGTCGTAGTACCGGTACGCGGCTTCGCCGGCGCCGAAGCAGTACCGCAGGCCGGTGAAGCCCGACTTGAACGCCGCGGCGTCGGCGGCGACCGACTCCGGCGACTTCCCGCGATGCAAGAGGTCGTCCATCAGCTCCGCGATGCGGACCATCTCCTTCCCGGTCATCCCGACCCGGGTGACCTCCGGCGTCCCGAGTCGGATCCCGCCGGGATGCTTCGAGCTAGTGTCGCCGGGCAGGAGGTTCTTGTTCGTGATGATTCCCGCCGCGGCCAGTCGCCGGGACACCTCCTCGCCGCCGCCCTCTCGAGTGACCCGTACGGCCAGGGTGTGGGAGGCGGTGAAGCCCAACTTCTCGCCGAGGACGTCAAACCCGCGCTCGTGCAGCGCCGCCCCGAGCGCCTTCGCGTTCGCGATCACCTGCCGGGCGTACGCGCGGCCGAAGGCGAGGTGCTCCGCGAGGCTGACCGCCAGCGCCGCCATAGAATGGAGGTGATGGTTGCTCGTCACGCCCGGGAACGCCGCCGACGTGAGTCGTTTCGTGACCTCGGGGTCGTCGACGTTCCCGAGCAGGATCCCGTGCTGCGGGCCGGGGAGCGTCTTGTGGGTGGAGGCGGACATCACGACGCACCCCTCGTGGAGCGGATCCTGGAACTCGCCGCCCGCGATCAGGCCAAGCACGTGGGCGCCGTCGTACCAGCCCCGCGCGCCGATCTCTTCGAGCGTGGGGGAGAGCTCCTGGACGGGCAGCGGAAAGAGAAAGAGCGAGAGACCGAAGAGGCAGAGCTTTGGCCGCTGGGCGCGAAGGATCTCTTTCGTCCGCGCGACGTCCACCGTCATCCGCTCGGCGTCCCACGCGTAGTAGACCGGCTTCACCCCGCGCACACCGAAGGCACCGAACGACGCGCTCGAGATGTGGGCCCCGTCCGCGAGCCGGCACGTGCCGACGAGGTCGCCCGGCTCGGCCAGCGCCTTGAGCACCGCGAAGTTCGCCACCGTCCCGGAGATCGGACGCACGTCGGCGAACGAACAGCGGAAGAGGCGCTTCGCCAGGTCGAGGCAAAGTGTCTCCACCTCGTCGACCTGCTCGTTCCCCTCGTAGTAGCGCTCCCCGGGGAGGCCCTCGGCGTAGCGGGAATGAAAATCGCTGATCAGCAGCTCCTTCGCATACGGCGAGAGCAGGTTCTCGCTCGCGATCAACGGAATCGCTCGCTCAAACCGCGTCGAATGTCGGCGGACGGCGTCCCGTACCCGTTGAACTGTCTGGGCCATGTCGGCTTCCACCGAGGGAACGCCCGTCGGAGCCTCCGGCACTACACCCCCACCCCCTTGTTTCCAGTGGAGCCCCGTGGGAACCGCCATGCGTTCCCGCACCAGACACCGCCCCTACCGGATCCGCTTGAGACCCTCACCAAGAAGTAGACCCCAACCCGGAAGCGTCCCACCACACTATTACCATATAATCGGGAGGACCGTTTCCTCACCCTCTATGTCTCCAGCTACCACTCCACCTCCTCCGACTACTCCATCCTCTCCTCCTCTCTCCTCTCCTTCCAGCCCACTCTCCCACCCCACCCACCCTTGGCCCCACTCCCGCCGATTCAAGATTCAGTATGGAGAAGTCGACGTGCTCAACCACCTCAACCACGCCGTCTACTTCCGGTTCATGGAAACCCTCCGTTGCGAGTACTACCTTGGCCTCCTCCACACCACCGACCCCCACCAACTCGACATCATCATCGCCGAGGCCCGCTGTCGATACCTCGCCCCCGTTCAGTACGAAACCGAGCTTCTCGCGGAGGTGGCCCCGGCACGCCCAATCGGACGCACGAGTTTCACCCTGCTCTACCGGTTCTCCGACGAAGCCCGTGGAATCGTCACCGCTCGAGGCCACACGGCCATCGTGACCTACGACTATTCGACGGGGTCCAAGAAGCCGATCCCAGACGCCGTGCGCCCCCGTCTCGAACGGGATGCGGTCGAACCAAAGGACGAAGGCTGGTAGGATAGCTCCACTCGCAGGAGGGGGGTGGGGGCGTTCCGGGACGTGGCCGGAGCGGTAGGAACGACTACGTTTCGGGCGTGTAACCCGGGTTCTCTCGCGCGAGGCCGGGCAGGGGGGGCGGCCAGGGCGTCGGCTCGATGAAGGTGGGGTCGTCGACCACGGACTCGAGGTGGTACGTCACGCCCGAACCCCGGAGCGCGTCGTGGAGCTTCTGGAGTCGTTCCCGGAACTGCTTCACGCTGGACCACTCGAAGACGAGGTCATGGCTGCCCACGATGAACGAGAGGCCGGCGTGCTCCCGCAGTCGCTCGGCGACGGCCAGCGGAGAGATGCCGTCCGGGGAGAAGTACAGGTCCACGTACGTGTGCATACTCGTAGTCGCGGAATTGCGTGGACGCCCTATTTAAAACGGTGGGGAAGGGCCGTCGCGCCGAGCGGCCAAACCCCTTCGGTCGAGAGATTCAAATACCGAGGGCGGCCCCGTACGGCCTGTGTCGCGCCCGTGGGCCCTCATCGCGAGCTTCGCCATTGTGACC
>JBARJD010000078.1:0-4218 GCA_049800095.1 Thermoplasmata archaeon
ACGCTAACCAAACGCGTAAGGAATGTGAAGGAGAAAATGAAGAACGCGAAGAAGACCTCCCAGAGATTGTGGTAGCGCGGACTCCGCTTCGAGAGAAGCGCCGCCGCTAGAAACGCGGCGGCCAGGACTTGGGTCCCCAATTCAAGCAGAAGGATCCCTGAGACGTCGAAAGCGACCACCGTCACTCCTCCAGCGAGGAAGAGCAGAGATTTCCAGGTCGACCGGCCGGGCATTATGGTGCCCACTCCGAGAGCGCAGGGACGCGCAGGGCGGTCGTCGGCACCGCCCCGTGAGGAGATGCAATCGCGTGGCGCCGAGGTTCTCTCGATCTGAATGATGAAAAGGCCCTACGGCTCTCTCCTCGCGAGAGAAAAAGGGACGTTTGATCTCCGGCCGGCCGATCAGGATACACAGAATCGCACGTCCCATCTTGAGCATCTGCCCCAGCTTAAAGGGAAACCGACCCGGGGCGGGTCAACTGAGTTCTAGTTCGGAGAGGTCCAGAACTCGGTCGACGAACCCGGGCGCTTTCGTGTCTGCCAGTCAGCGACTGGCGCGAGGGGAACGTTACGGCCACGGCCGAGTTCGGTGAGCCTTCAGTGGGACAAAGACGTCATACCACATGACCGAGGCCGATGTTTCCTAGCTGACGGATGTTCCGAGACTGTTCTTGGTGATCGTTCTGGTTGGCGGCTTCGGCCGCGCCGAAAAATTCTGTGCGGCTCTCCTTCCCATCCCAGCGGAGCGAATTTCTTCCGGGCGGCACTCCTTCAACTGCGGTGGGACCATCCTCGAGAGGTTCGATCCGCGCGCGGATGCAAATGACTTCGACTTGGGTCCGAATCCGTATCACATCAACCTCGCCGTTCGCGACCCTCGCATGGCCCCGCCCGCTGATGTCGGTCCCGTCACGAACGCACGCCCCACATCGAACCGCGGCCGGGCGAATTTAGTCTCTTCTAGGCGTTTCGAGCGGGGGGCGCAGAGAATCCATTCGATGAGACTCATTCGAGAGACGAGTGTCGAGTATACTCTTGCTCCCTATGCGGTTCAAGTGTTTCGGCACCATCGGCGGGTCGGGGACGGAGATGGCAGATCGGAACTTGACCATCCGGCAGGGATACCACGTCGAAGCGCCTGTGGAGACAGTTTTTCGGGCGCTGACCGAGCCGGAGGAACTCACGCGATGGTTCCTGACGGATGCTGTACTTCCTCCGGAGCGGGGGGCAACATACGTGTTCACATGGACCCGGAATCGCCGCCATTCCGGTAAGGTTATGGACTTTGTCCGGAACCAACGGCTTACGCTTTCGTGGCCGGCACATGGCCTGGGAGACACCCGCGTGACGCTTTCGGTCCGACCCGATGCTCAGGGGACACGGCTCGAGGTTCGACACACTGGGTACAGGAAGACCGATGCCTGGCTCAAGATCTATGGTGGTACCCAGTCGGGGTGGGCGTACTATCTCACGAATCTCAAGTCGGTGTTGGAGCACGGGCACGACTTGCGCGCCCCCGGCGACAGCGAGTAACGTCGATCACCGACTCAGGCGTGCGCTTCCACGAACTTGGGATCGCCGATGGGCCAGCTCAGTTCGCTCGGTAGCGGAGGTCAGTTCCATCTTCCAGAATCGACTTTAGATTCATGAGCGAGCGTGCCCATCCAGCCGCGATCTTGCCGTAGACTCGAACCCACTTCATAGAACGGGGAAACCCGGCGTGCTCGAGGCGAATCTGAGTTCTACGGCCGTGGGGTGTGAGTCGAATCGAGACCCGGGTTTCAATTGTCTCACCGCCTTGGCGTTCGATTCTGCTCCAGGAGATGGTCCTGTTCTGTTCAGACACGGATAGGAAGCCTCTGTCAAGCAAATCTGGTTCCCTCATCTCAAGGGCAGACTGACTGGCCCGAATCCCGGCCATCGGCTCCGTAACAATCCACTCGGCCATCCTGGCCGAATTGGAAAGTATCCCCAACACTGCACCGACCGGCGCCCTTACCGAGTATTGTTCCTCAATCCTGAGCATGCCGATTCCCGTATTCCCGTCCCGGGAGGACACACCCTCGGATGGGAACATTGTCCCATATTGGACAATCGCCGTAACGATCGGCAGCGCCACTCGGCCTCGGTCGGTGAGCCGGTACAGACCCCGACGGCCGGTTCCAAATGGCACGGTTCGAACAATCAATCCATGCTCCTGAAGGTCTCGCAGGCAGAACGATAAGGCTCGCGGGCTCATTTCGGGATGACTTCGCAACAGCGTCGAAAAGGATCGTCGGTTGTTTGCTGCGACGTCCCGAAGGACCAATGCGACCCAACGCCTCCCAAGCATCGGGACTATGGGATGGATGGC
The DNA here is from genome assembly GCA_049800095.1 of Thermoplasmata archaeon. Classification (GTDB taxonomy): domain Archaea; phylum Thermoplasmatota; class Thermoplasmata; order Lutacidiplasmatales; family UBA184; genus JAKIWV01. The sequence continues at coordinate 2,353 of JBARJD010000078.1, forward strand.
CCCTCCCACACCCACGTCGCCCCGGATTGACGGACTCGTTTCAGAGAAATCGCGCTCTTTCGACATTTTCCCTCGCGTCGCTTCGGATGAAGACAGGGGTCGGGGATAGCTGGACGTGGCCGACGTACCCTGGTGAACTATACTCTGTCACCCTTCCCGATTTAAGTAACATGGCCAAATGGCTAACGAGGTACGAGGATGACGGAGAAGACCCTTACGATTACCCAGGCCTATCACGTAAATGCGCCGGTCCCGACCGTGTTCCGCGCCTTGACGGACCCGGATGTGCTGAAAACATGGTTTCTCGCGGACGCTCACGTCGACCCCAAAGCGGGCGGCTCGTACGAATTCACTTGGCAGGGCGGTTACAAGCACGAAGGAAAGGTCCTCGGCTTTGTCCGAAATCGGCTCGTGAAGCTGTCCTGGCCGAGCCGCGGGATCGGTGACACGCGAGTCACATTTACCGTACGTCGCGACGGAACTGGTACAATTCTTGAGGTGCGCCACACGGGCTACAAGAGATCCGATGCGTGGCTCGAAATGTACGGCGGGACGGAATCCGGATGGGCCTACTACTTGATGAACCTCAAGTCGGTCCTCGAGCACGGCCACGACCTTCGTGCGGCCGGTGACACCGAGTGAGCTGGAAGGCTCCGCGGGATCGGCGCCGGCACGAAATTCGGAAACCGTGCATTCGAATTGAGGGACCCACGGCTTCGAGCGCGGCTTGGAGCCTTCCGGATCGCATCAGCTCAAGCCGCTCTTGCTCACGAATCTGTCTTCCCTAGAACCGTTCGTGAATCGAAACATCCGACTGCTCGCTATTCGGGTCGAAGTACGCATGCTTGGCAACGTTCTCGCGGTCCCGTCCTCAACCGCGCGCGCCGTTCATAAAGCCCGCGCGGCCCCCGTCCAAATGCACCGGGGGCGAAGAATCAAGCCCCCGAACCAATTCGCTCTACCGTGCGGTGCAATCTACCGGGAATCAGCATTCATTACGAAGTCCGGGGTCGGGGCCGTCCGTTCGTGATGTTCCACGAAAGCCCAAGTGACCACTACCGCGCGATGGCCCAGGTCGAGCCGACATTCCGCGCACGGACCGGATGGCAGCGAATCTACCCCGACCTCCCGGGCCACGGAAATACCCCGGGGACGGATCGCGTTCGCGACATGGATGATTACCTCGACGTAATGATCGAGTTCGTCGACAAGGTGACTCGCCGGCGCAGGTTCGCCCTAGGCGGCAGTTCGTTCGGGGCGTACCTCGGACTAGGGGTCGCCCGCAAACGAGCATCCAAGCTCGACGGGCTGCTTCTGAGCGTGCCGGAAATCAACCACAACCCGCTCGAGGATCGTCGCGACGAAGCCTTCGAGTCTCCTCCAATGGAGACCCTGCTCGACCCGGTCCTCGGCTTGCCTGGATATGTGGAGGACACCCAGTGGCTCCAAGGATTGCCCTTTCGGGACGTTAACCTAGACTTGTATCATGGGCTGATCCGCGCTCCCACGCTCTTCCTACTCGGCCGGCAGGATACGCCGTTTCGTTACCGCGCGTACTGGCGGCTGGTGCCCGATTTTCCCCGAGCCACATTCGCCCTGCTCGACGGTGCGAGTCACGCCCTCTGGACCGACCGGAAAATGCTCGTGCGCGATCTCGTTCAGGATTGGCTCGAACGGGTCGAGGCGACGTCCCGGTCTCGTCCGCGCGCCGACCGAGGTCGTACCCGTTGAGAGTTCTCGCTTCGCGCTGATTGCGGTCAGTTCATCGTCCGCGCGCTTCCTTCTTGAAGCTCGCGGCGAGCGGAGCTCGCCGTTCCCTCACTCCGCTTCGCTCCGTTCGGCGAGCATCAAGAGGACCCGGGCCCG
>JBARJD010000079.1:0-7730 GCA_049800095.1 Thermoplasmata archaeon
ATAGAAAACCATGCCTCCACCGTCTGGACTGTACACGGCCAACCGGCTGATCTCCCTCCGCAAGCGGAGGCGCTGGTCCGACCGGTACTACAAACGACGGATGCTCCACCTCAAGGAAAAGTCGGACCCTCTCGAGGGCGCGCCCCAGGGCCGCGGCATCGTCATCGAGAAGGTCGGCATCGAGGCCAAGCAACCGAACTCCGCGATCCGGAAATGCGTCAAGGTCCAACTGATCAAGAACGGCCGCCAGGTGACCGCCTTCGCCGTGGGCGACGGCGCTATCAACTTCATCGACGAGCATGACGAAGTGATGGTCGAAGGAATCGGAGGCCGCATGGGCCGTTCCTACGGGGATATCCCCGGCGTCCGGTACAAGGTCATCCAGGTCAACAGCGTGTCGTTGGACGAGCTCGTCCGGGGCCGGAAGGAGAAGCCGCAGCGATGAGCGCTCCCCGCGACGACCTGCCGAAGAGTGGACCCTCGGTCCCCTCGCGCCCGTTGGGCTTGGACGAAGCGCCGGCGGCACCGGTGCCGAAGCCGGCCGCTCCGCTGCCGCCGCCGTTCCCCGTTCCACCTCTATTCGGGAAGTACCCGTTCGATGGCGTGACGGTATCGGACCCCGGCCTCGCGCCGTACCTCTACCTCCACCCGGTCTACGTACCGCACTCCGAGGGCCGGCTCTCCGGCCGTCCGTTCATGAAGACCCACATGCATCTCGTGGAACGCCTCGCCAACCACCTGATGAAAGGCGGCAACTTCACGGGCAAGAAATCGAAGGCGTTGCGCGTCGTGCGGGAAGCGTTCGCCGAGCTCGCCAAGAAGACCAACGAGAACCCGATCCAGCTACTGGTCCGGGCCGTGGAGAACGCGGCCCCCCGGGAAGAGGTCACGCGACTCCAGTTCGGAGGCATCTCGGTTCCGCGGGCCGTCGACGCCGCTCCGGCGCGTCGGGTGCACGTGGCGATCCGGAACATCGCCATGGGGGCGATCAAGGCCTCCCACAAGTCCACGAAGTCGATCTCCTCGTGCCTGGCCACGGAGATCGCGTCGGCGGCGAAGGGTGAGCCGACCAGCTTTGCCGTAGCTCGGAAGGAAGAGGTCGAGCGGGTCGCTCAGTCGGCGCGCTAAGGCGGGAGACTCAGGACATGGCACATATTCGGGCGGAGTTGGCGAAGGCCATCCCCGAGATGATGACCCAGATCCACAAGATCCGGAACATCGGGATCGTCGCGCACATCCATCACGGGAAGACCACGCTCTCGGACAACCTGCTCGCCGCGGCCGGCATGATCTCGAGCGAGCTCGCCGGGAAACAGCTGTACCTCAACTTCGACGAGCAAGAACAGACGCGGCTCCTCACGATCAACAACGCCGATGTCACGATCGTCCACGAGTACGAGGGCGAGCAGCACCTCATCAATCTCATCGACACGCCCGGGCACGTCGACTTCGGAGGGGACGTGACCCGCGCCATGCGGGCCGTCGACGGTGCCGTCGTCGTCGTCTGCGCGGTCGAAGGCGTCATGGCGCAGACCGAAACGGTGCTCCGGCAGGCGCTTCGGGAGAAGGTCCAGCCGGTCCTGTTCATCAACAAGGTCGACCGCGCGATCAAGGAGCTCCAGCTCGGTCCCGACCAGCTTCAGAAGCGGTTCCTGACGATCATCTCCGAGGTCAACGAGCTCATTCGCCGCATGGCGCCGGACGAGTTCGTGGACAAGTGGTCGGTCGACCCGCGGGACGGCTCCGTCGCGTTCGGCTCCGGCTACGAGAACTGGGCGATCAGCGTCCCGTACATGCAACGGAACAAGGTCACGTTCAAGGACATCATCGACTACGTCTCCACCGGCCGTTCGAAGGAGATCGCGAAGCTGGCCCGGATCAACGACGTCGTCTTCGACATGGTGGTGAAGCACCTCCCGAGTCCGTCCGACGCCCAGAAGTACCGGATCCCCAACATCTGGAAGGGCGAGATCGACTCGGTCGTGGGCAAGGCGATGTTGGCGACGGCCTCCGATGGCCCGGTCGCGTTCATGGTCACCGACATCACGATGGACCCGAACGCCGGCGAGATCGCCACCGGTCGGGTCTTTTCGGGGAAGCTCAAGAAAGGTCAGGAGCTCTCGATCGTGGGGACGAAGCTCAAGAACCGGGTCCAGAACGTTTCCCTCTTCATGGGGCCCGAGCGCCTCCTCGTCGACGAGGTCGGCGCCGGGAACATCGCCGCCGTCGTCGGCCTGACCGACGCGTTCGCGGGGACGACCGTCTCCGACGCCGTCGACATGGTGCCGTTCGAGGAGATCCGCCACGTCTCCGAGCCGGTCGTGACGGTCGCGATCGAGCCGAAGCACATGAGCGACCTGCCGAAGCTCATCGAGGTCATGCGAAAGATCGCCAAGGAGGACCCCAGTCTGCGGGTCGAGATCAACCAGGAGACGGGCGAGCACCTGCTCTCCGGCATGGGGGAGCTCCACCTCGAGATCACGCAGTACCGGATCATCAACGACCACAAGGTCGAGATCGAGGCCTCCAAGCCGATCGTCGTCTACCGCGAGACGGTCGCCGCTCCGGGCGGCCCCTTCGAGGGAAAATCCCCGAACAAGCACAACAAGTTCTACTTCGAGGTCGAGGCGCTTCCCGAGACGGTCATCCGGGCGGTTCGGGAGGGCGAGATCCCGCAGGGGAAGTCGTTCAAGGACCTCAAGACGCTCGTCACGAAGATGGACGGGATCGGGCTCGCCCGGGAGGAAGGCCGGGGGCTCACGGCGGTCGAGGGAACGAACATGCTCCTCGACGTAACGAAGGGGATCCAGAACCTCAACGAGACGATGGACCTCATCGTCGATGCCTTCAAGGAGGCGGTCAACCGCGGCCCGCTCGCCAACGAGAAGGTCTACGGACTCAAGGTCCGGCTGGTCGATGCCAAGCTCCACGAGGACTCGATCCACCGGGGACCGGCGCAGACGATCCCCGCCGCGCGTTCGGGCATCTACGGGGCCATGGTCCTCGGCGGCCGGGTGCTGCTGGAGCCGATGCAAAAGGTCACGGTCAACGTGCCGCAAGAGGTGCTCGCCAACGCCACGCGCGAGCTCCAGCGGCGGCGGGGCGAGATCCTGGACATGACGAGCGTGGGCGACCTCCAGACCGTGATCGCGAAGGTGCCGGTCGCGGAGCTGTTCGGCTTCGCCTCGGACATCCGGAGCGCCACGGCGGGCAAGGTTCTCTGGGCGACGGAGTCGATGGGCTTCGAGCGGATCCCGACCGAGCTCCAGACGCAGGTCGTCTCCGAGGTCCGCCAGCGCCGCGGTCTCAAGCCCGAGCCGTACGACGCCGCTTACTACAGCGGGTAGTAGGTTGAAAACCTGCGACGGGTTGTAGTAGGTTACGGCCCCCGGACCGCCGAGGATCCTACGCTTCGGTCGGCGCGCGCACCGGGCTCGCCGCGCGCGGGTGGTCGAGGGTCTGTTGGCTCCGGTGCCGGGGCCCTTCGAAGCTTCGGGACTTGAGCGGCCAGGCGCCTTCGTGGGCGAGCAGCCACCGCTTCCGCCACAGCCCGAGGCCGAAGCCGGTGAGGGTCTGGTCGGCGCCGACGACGCGGTGGCACGGCACGACGATGGGGATCGGATTCCGTCCGACGGCCCCGCCCACGGCCCGGGCCGCGCCCGGGTAGCCGATGCGACGGGCGATCTCGCCGTAGGTCACGGTCTCCCCGGGAGGGATCTTCAGCAGCGCGGTCCAGACCTTCCGGTCGAAATCGGTCCCGACCGTAGGGGAGACCTCCATGTCGAACGTAGTCCGGCGGCCCTGGAAGTACTCCTTGAGCTGCCGAGGAGGGGACCCGGCGGGGAACGGGGGCTTCTGCGGACGGGTGCCAATGGGGATGCCTACTTGGGATACTCCCGGCTCGGCGAGGTCGATGATCTGCACCGTCTGCCCGTCGTAGACCACCTCGAAGGTGCCGACCGGGGTCGGCACGGAGGCGACGAACGACCCCTTCGCGGACATGGGGTCCGGGAACGCAGGGAGGATAAAGTGCGTTCCGTCGACCGCGGCCGACTTCCCTCGCTTCGCGACACTGTTATGCGGTACCCGACCTGCTCGCCCCTCCGAGGGCGCCGGGTGTCGCTTCGCCAATTTTTCGAGGAGATCCCCTCGACGCAGGCCGAGGCACTGCGGCGCGCTCGGGCCGGCACGACGGCCGGCACGTACGTCGTGGCCGCCCGGCAGACCGCCGGCCAGGGACGCGCAGACCACGCATGGGCCTCGCCGGTCGGTGGGGTCTACCTCTCGTTGATCGCGGCACTCCCCCCTCGACAACCGGGCCTTGTTCCACTCGCGCTCGGGGAGCGCCTGCGGCAGCATTTCGAGGAGGCCTATGGCGTGCGGTCGGTCCTCAAGTGGCCCAACGACGTTCTCGTCCCGACCGAGGGGGGTCCCCTCCGGAAACTGGCCGGTGTGCTGCTCGACCGGGTGGACGACCGGACCGCCGTGGTGGGCGTCGGCGTCAACGTAACGACCCGACGCGAAGAGATCCCCGCCGAGCTGCGGGACCGGATCGCGATCCTCCGGGAGCTGACGAGCTATCCTCCGCAGGTTCCACAGGTCGAATCCGAGGTCCTGGAAATCATCCACTCGACGCTGGAATTGCTGGAGAGCGAGGCGGGCCGTCATGCGATCGTCGCGGCGTGTCGCCGCTCCCTGTACGGGCGCGGGCACGCTGCCCGGGTGGACGGCCGGCGGGTGGGGGTCATCCGCGACCTCGGCGACGAGGGAGAGCTCTGGGTCGAGGGCGCGCACGGACGCGAGGCGGTCTGGGCCGGCGACCTGACGATCGAGGAGGAGAGCTAACGATGGCGTTCGAACGGTGGCGGCTGCTGAAGGAGAAGTCCCGGGAGGGCGGGGGCGCGGACCGGGTCAAGAAGCACAAGGCGGACGGGCGGCTCACCGCCCGGGAACGCCTCGACGCGTTCTTCGACGCCGGGACGTTCGTGGAACTCGACCCGTTCGTGGTGCACCGGAGCGATCGTTTCGGGATGGCGGAACGCCGGATACTCGGCGACGGCGTCGTGACCGGATGGGGCGAGGTGGATGGGCGACCCGTCTGCGCCTTCGCGCAGGACGCGACGGTGTTCGGGGGCTCGCTGGGCGAGGCCCACGCCGAGAAGATCGTGAAGGCGATGGACCTAGCGGCGAAGACCGGGGTTCCCCTGGTCGGATTCAACGACTCCGGCGGCGCGCGGATCCAGGAAGGCGTCATCGGACTCGGGGGCTACGGGGACGTGTTCTTCCGGAACGTCTCGCTGTCCGGCGTCGTTCCCCAGCTGTCGGTGATTCTGGGGCCCTGCGCCGGCGGAGCGGTCTACTCTCCCGCGATGACCGATTTCATCGTCATGGTCCGCGGCCAGTCGCAGATGTTCATCACCGGTCCGGACGTGATCCGGGCCGTGACCGGCGAGGAGGTTTCGCTGGAAGCGCTGGGAGGCGCCGACACCCACGCCGGCACGAGCGGCGTGTCGCACTTCACGGTGGGGTCCGATACCGAAGCGGTCCAGCTTACGCGACAGTTGTTGAGCTACCTGCCGCTCAACAATCTCGAAGACCCGCCGGCGGGACCGCCGGCCGAACCGGCCGCCACGGCGGCCGCGGAACTCGCGAGGGTCGTGCCCGAGAGCTCCGACGCCCCCTACGATGTGCACGATGTGATCGACCGCGTGCTCGACCCGGGGAGTCTCCTCGAGGTGCATGCCGGTTGGGGGCCGAATATCGTCGTCGGGTTTGCCCGGCTCGACGGACATCCGGTGGGCGTCGTCGCGAACCAGCCCAAGATCCTCGCCGGCACGCTCGACATCACGGCCTCGACGAAGGGGGCCCGCTTCGTGCGCTTTTGCGATGCCTTCAACCTGCCCCTCGTGACGTTCGTGGATGTACCGGGATTCCTGCCCGGAACGTCCCAGGAGTTGGGCGGCATCATCCGGCACGGGGCGAAGCTGCTCTACGCCTTCGCGGAAGCGACGGTGCCGAAGATGACCGTCATCCTGCGCAAGGCCTACGGCGGCGCGTATGACGTCATGTGCTCGAAGCACATCGGCGGTGACCTCAACCTCGCCTGGCCGATGGCGGAGATCGCGGTGATGGGGGCCGACGGCGCGGTCAACATCCTGTTCCACCGGGAGATCGCCGCAGCGCCGGAGGCGGAGCGCGCCCGAGTGCGCGACCGACTCACGCAGGAGTATCGGACGGAGTTCCTGAATCCGTACCTCGCCGCCGAGCGCGGGTACCTCGACGACGTCATCGACCCTGCGGAGACGCGCGCCCGGCTGGTCGCGGGCCTCCGGCTGCTCCGGTCGAAGCGCGAGGATCGTCCGCCGAAGAAGCACGGGAACATTCCGCTCTAGCGCGGAAGAACGGGACGACGCATGGTGGCGATCACCGAGACGGTGCTGCGGGACGGCCACCAGTCCCTCATCGCCACCCGGATGCGGACCAAGCACATGCTGCCGGCCGCTGAGCGCCTCGACGCGGTCGGGTACCGGTCGCTCGAGGCGTGGGGCGGCGCGACGTTCGATGTCTGCCTCCGCTACCTCCACGAGGATCCCTGGGAGCGACTGCGTGCCTTGAAACGCCGGATCCAGAAAACGCCGATCCAGATGCTGCTGCGGGGACAGAACCTCATCGGCTACCGGCACTATTCCGACGACGTCGTCGAGCGATTCGTGCAGCGGGCCGCCCACGAAGGCGTGGACATCTTCCGGGTCTTCGATGCGCTCAACGACCCCCGCAACATGGAGACCGCCCTTCGGGCGGTGCGGGCCGCCGGGGGCCGGGCGCAGGGAACGATCTGCTACACACAGTCGCCGGTCCACACCCTCGACGCGTTCGTCCGACTGGGCCGCACGCTGTCCGAGATGGGGGCGGAGGAGATCTGCATCAAGGACATGGGTGGCTTCATGCCGCCGAGCGACGCGGCGTCGCTCGTCCGGGCCCTCGTCCAACAGGTCGGACTACCGGTGGTGGTCCACACCCATTCCTCGAGCGGCATGTCGGCGATGGCGTGCATGGCGGCGGCCGACGCCGGTGCCACGGCGGTGGACGCGGCCCTCTCTCCGTTCGCCGGCGGCACATCGCAACCGCCGACGGAGAGCCTCGTGGGCGCGTTTCGTGGGGGCCCGCACGACCCCCACCTGGATATGGGCGAGCTGGTCGAGCTCGCGGAGTACTTCCACGGCGTGCTGGCGCATTACCGACCGATGCTGGACCTCCGGTCGCTGCAGACGGACCCCGGCACCCTAGTCCACCAGGTTCCGGGCGGCATGCTCTCGAACCTCCTCTCCCAGCTCAAGGACCAGGACCAACTCGCGCGATTGCCCGAGGTGCTTGCCGAGATCCCCCGCGTCCGCGCCGACCTGGGATATCCCCCCCTCGTCACGCCGACCAGCCAGATCGTCGGGGCGCAGGCCGTCGTGAACGTGCTCCTGGGCACGCGCTATCAGTCGGTCACGCGAGAGGTCAGCGACTACGTTCGCGGTCTCTACGGCCAACCACCGGGCCCCCTCGATGCGGCCCTCCGCGCGAAGGTGCTCGCGGGCTCGGCGGCGATCACCGGTCGACCGGCCGACCTTCTGGCGCCGGAGTACGAACGGATGCTCACCGAGGTCCGCGCGATCGTCCCCTCCGCCTCCGAGGAGGAGGCGCTCTCGTACGCCGTGTTCCCCGCGGTGTATGCCGCCTATCGG
>JBARJD010000080.1:0-2175 GCA_049800095.1 Thermoplasmata archaeon
GGCCGCGCCCAACCGGCCGCCGACCGCGCCGGTGCCGAGGACGCGGGCCACGCGGACCGCGTCCACCGGTCCGGAGCGGGACGTCACCTGCTGCAGAAGGCTCCGCCAAGCTCCGAGGTCCCACCCCGCGGGTGGACCCGCCGTGATCGCGAACGCGCCCGGCGAGAGAAGCAATACGAGCAGATCCTCGGCGTGAAGGCCACCGGCCAACTCCAGTACTCCGGCGAGCGCGGAGGCCGACGGCGGAGAGCCGGGCCACGGATCCGGCACGAGCAGGCTCTGGAACTGAAGAGCGTCCGGGGGCGGAACGGCGCCGGCGCTCAGTCCCTGCGTAAGCCGCTCGCCTAGCATCTCCTGGGCGGCGAGCGCCATGGCTCCGGCGGCGTTGCCCAGGGCGACGAAGGCGACCTCGCGGAAGCGGTCGGCCGAGAGGAATCGATTGCCGATGCGGAGGATATCGTCGTGCAATCGGAGGCCGGCCCGGACCGCCCGATAGGCATCCGCGCCTTCGATCGCCGTGCGAAAGGCCATCTCGAAGGGGGAACGGGGTTCGAATGCGGGCGCGTCCGGCACCAAGAGGGCTCCGTCGCTCGGGAGGCGCTCGGGGAGATATCCTTGGGGTGGGCGGTCAGCCGAGCTGAAGGCCCTCGACCGGCCGGCTCGCCCCCGGTGTGAGAAACCGGTCAATGGCGAACAGTCCGGGGTCGAGGTCGGATTTCTCCCGGAGCACCGCCTGGGCTACGCGACGCGACGCGGCGGGGGCGAGCATGAACCCATGGCCACCGAAGCCGTTCGCGTGGACGAACCCGTGCAGTCGGGGATCCTCTCCGATCACGGGGAGGCCGTCCGGAGTGTCGTCGTAGAAGCCCGACCAAGCGCGAAGAACCCCGAGGTGACGAATCGGAGGCAGGATGCCGACGAGGGCCCGGGACATCGCGCGCAGGAAGGCGGGAGAGCTCGGCATGCCGGCGCGGGTTCCCGGCGGATGCGGGAGCGAGAGCCCGCCGACGATCTCACCGCGCATCGTCTGGCTGAAGTAGAGGCCGTCCCGGAGACGCGTGACCATCGGGTCGAGGAACGGCTTGAGCGGCTCCGTCGCGAGAATTTCATGACGCGAGGCCTGGTTCGGGACCGTCAGTCCGGCGAGGGCGGACAGCTCGCTCGACCAGCCGCCCGCCGCGTTCACCACCACGGTCGCGGGCAGGGGGCCCGTGGACGTAGCCAGGCCGGCCACTCGTCCGTCCTCGATCCGGATCCCGGTCACTTCGGTGCCCAATCGAAGGTCCACCCCCTGACGAACGATCGCCTCCTTCAGGGCCCATAGCGCGGGGAACGGGTACAGCGTGCCATCCGAATTCAGGTAGCTGCCGCCGACCAGACCTTGGGTCTCTAGGCCGGGCGCGTACCGTGAGATCTCCTCCGGCCGAAGGAGCTTCCCCTCGAGGCCCTCGGCCCGGATGACCGAGATGACCTGGGCGAGATGCCGCGTCTCGGCCTCCGTCTCGGCGAGGAACAGGTAGCCTCCCTGTCGGAACCAGATGTTGTAGCCGAACTCGCGGCCGAACCGGCGGTACGCTTCGACGGATTCCTGAGCGAGGCGCACCGTCGCCCGCGTCTCCCACTGTTGACGGACGCCGCCGCCGTTTCGTCCGGAAGCGCCGTTCGAGAGCCACCCGCGGTCCACGACGGTGACCGGACCGGCGCCGGCCCGGGCGAGACGGTAGGCGGTAAACAAACCGAGGATGCCGGCGCCGACGATGACGATTCGATCCGGGGGCCGGGGACCGCTGAGCATGGGGCTTCCGGCGCCGGCTCCGGAAGCTCGGCGAAGGCGGATAGGGGCGTCGGAATGACCGGCGGGCGCTGTCGGATGTAGCCGACTTCCGGGGGGGGTCGACCTTCGAGGATCGAAAGGACAAGCACGGCGTCGGGCAGACAGTACCGGCCTTGGCAGAGACCCGTGCCCAGGCCCGTGTAGCGCTTCACCACCTCGAGGCCGCGATACCCGCGTCCCACCGCGTCCCGCACTTCGTGAAGGAGCACATCCTCGCAGGCACAGGCCACCTGCTTCCCTCGCCCGGCCGGGAACCGAAGCCATTCACGATAGTAGCCTTCGAGCTCGTTCGGTCCGTCGGGCCCGCGGTCGGCCGGAGGAGGGACCTCCCGGCCCAGGAT
>JBARJD010000081.1:0-8741 GCA_049800095.1 Thermoplasmata archaeon
ACCCTACCTCGCTCGCGCCCCGCTACGTAGTGGTTCTGCGGGAGGGAGATGTGCCGATCGGGTTCGTCGGCCACTACGTCCCGCATCCGGTGCTCGAGACGATTGACGTGTGGTACGTCATCGGGGACCGACGGGCGCGCCGGAAAGGGTACGCTACCGAGGCGGTGGGTCTGCTCCTCAGCCACCTCTTCGCCACGACACCGCTCCCTCGGCTCGGTGCGACAGTCGATGTGGAGAACCAGGCCTCGGTGGCGTTGCTCGAGCGGTTGGGATTCCAGCGGGAGGGAGTGCTCCGATCGGCCCTCTTCCACCACGCGCGGTGGCATGACATCGCCGTTTACGGAGTCATGCGGGACGAGTGGGCGGCGAAGCGTCGAGCAGCCTGAACGGAAGTCGAACCGCTCCGAGGGCCAGTGGGACGGGCGGATCCAGCGCGATGCCACCGACTTCGATGGTCGAGCGGACGTGCGTCCCTCCGCAAGGGCAGGCATCGAGGCCGGCGATTTCGATGATCCGCACCGGATCGACGTGACGCGGGAGGGCGACCAGGCCCGACCGAGGCGTCGGGTTCTTCTCCCAAGCCTCCCGACTCACATGACGGATCGAAACACTCCGTCCCTGTGACAGGATGGCGTTCGCCTCCGAGGCCAGCGCCTCCGCCGTGGCACCCGACGGAAGCGGGCCCTCCAAGTCCACGGTCCCCCCGGACCCCGACATCGTGGCCTCCTGAGTACGCAGGCCGGTGCGTTCGAAGATGAGCGCGCTCAGCAGGTGCTGTCCTGTGTGGAGTCGCATATGGCGATGGCGACGCTCCCAGTCGAGATGGCCTTCCACCTCCGCACCGATCTGTAGGGCGGGGGCTGCCGTGGAGGTGGGACGGCGCACCCGATGCACAGCGGCGGCCCCGGATTTCGTCACATCAACGACCGGGTACGACGGTCCGTCTCGGAGGGCGAGGCTGCCATGGTCCGCCGGCTGCCCTCCCCCGGCCGGATAGAAGAAGGTGCGGTCGAGCACCACACCGCCGGGGGGCAGCGCGACGACCTTAGCGACGAACTGACGTGTGTACCCCGCGTCGCCGTCCGCGAGATAGGCGAGTTCGGTCACGTTCACCTCGGCGTAGGGCGACGGAGGCAAGAGCGTTCCGCCTGTGCGCGACGCGGCGACCCGCCCTTCTCCGCCGAGAGGTGCCCCCAATCGGCGGAAGCCTTTTAGCGGGCCCATTCCTCGCGCGCGCAGGGTTTCCGATGTTCAAAGCGAAGGTGAAGATGGAGGTGCTCCGGGAGGTCGTCGAGGTCATCTCGACGCTGGTCTCTGAGGTCAAGCTCAGCGTCTCCAAGGACGGTGTCGATGTGAAGGCCGTTGACCCCTCGCACGTGGCCATGCTGGTCCTCCACCTCAACCGGACCGCCTTCGAGGAGTTCACCGGAGAGGCCACCGACATCGGGCTGGACATCGAGAAGATCAAGGAAGTCCTCCGGCTGAGCAAGCCGGGCGACGTGCTGGATCTACAGTATGATGGGGGAAAGAGCAAGCTCGTCGTGAGCGTCGGCAAGTTGACCCGCCACATGGGGGTGGTCGACCCGGCCGGAATCACCGATCCCAAGGTCCCCAACGTGAATCCTCCGGGCACCGTCAAGGTGAACACCGAAGAACTTCGGCAGGGAATCCGTGGCAGCGAGAGTGTCTCGGACCACGTGACCCTGGAACTAACGTCCGAACACTTCACGATGCACTCGGAGGGCGAGACCGACCGCGTCGACCTCAAGATCCCAAAGGACGCGCTCCCCGAACTGTCGGCGAAGGAGACCGTGAAGAGCATGTACCCTCTCGATTTCTTCTCCAACATGGTGAAGTCGATCAGTACCGAAGAGGTCGTCACCCTTCACATCGGAAACGAGTATCCGCTCAAGATCGAGTTCAAAATCGCCAACGGGAAGGGCGAGGGTTCCTTCCTACTGGCCCCACGGGTCGAAGAGGACTGAGTGTGAGCTCCGGCGCGGGGCCCCTGACCGGCGCCCGGCCCCCCGCGAGCCCGCGCGTTGCCATCGTGAGTGCGGTCCGGACGCCGATCGGGAAGTTTGGCGGCAACCTACGGCAAACTCCCGCCACCGTACTCGGCACCGTCGCCGTGGAAGCCGCGCTCGCACGGGCCCGCGTAGCGCCCGCGGACGTTCCGGAATTGATCTTCGGACATTGCATCCAAGCAGGCACCGGCCAGAATCCGGCCCGTCAGGTCCTTCTCGGCGCCGGCATCCCGAACAGCTCGGGGGCCGTGACGGTCAACAAGGTCTGCGGATCCGGCCTCAAGGCGATCACGTTCGCTGCGGCGGAGATCCGTGCCGGCGATTTTGACCTGGTCGTCGCCGGAGGAATGGAGAGCATGGATTCCGCGCCGTTCCTCCTTCCCGGTCAGATCCGCGAGGGCCATCGACTCGGAGCGCTTCCCGGCGACGACGCCGTCCTCCGGGATTCACTGCTCGACGCGTATGGGGACCACGATCACATGGGCCTTACCGGGGAGCGGGTCGCCCAACACTTTCATCTGACCCGCGCCGAGGTCGACGCCTACGCCCTGAGGAGTCACCAGCGCGCCGCCGACGCGACTCGGGGGGGTCGGTTCAAGGCCGAGACCGTCCCCGTCCCCGGCGACCGAACGCACACGGGAAAAGGCCTCGAGTCCGATGAGGGAATCCGCCCAGATACCTCGGCCGACTCGCTCGGGAGGCTGAAGCCGGTGTTTCGGCCGGACGGGATCCTCACGGCGGGGAATGCCTCCCAGCTCTCGGACGGAGCGGCGGCGCTCGTGCTGGCGGGCGAGCCCGCGATCGCACGTCGGGGGCTCAAGCCGCTGGCCTGGATCCATTCGTACGCGGTGAGCGGCGTGGCGCCCGAGGATGTGATGGAGTCCCCGATCCCCACCGTAAAGCTTCACCTGGCCCGGACCGGGTTCACCCCGAAGGACTTCGACCGGGTGGAGCATAACGAGGCGTTCAGTTCCGCTTCGGTGGTGGTGCAGCGCACCTTCGGGTTCACCGACGAGCAGTTCAACCCCAACGGCGGGGCGGTGGCCCTGGGTCACCCCATCGGCGCGAGCGGCGCACGGATCGTCGTTACACTGCTCCACGAGCTCCTCGCAAACGAGGGGGCGTTGGGATTGGCGACGCTGTGCATGGGCGGGGGCAACGGCCTCAGCATCATCCTGGACCGGCGGGGCCTGTGAAGTCCATGCCGAACAGTCGTTCCAATCGCCGATAGTGAGCCCGCGCCTCCGCCCCCGCGCCCCGTTCGAAGCGCGGTACCTGGGCGCGAGCGATCCGGTCGGACCAGCCTCGCAACTCGTCGAGGGCTCGGTCGACGCCGAACCCGTCCTCAAATCGGCGGAGGACTCGGGCGAGCAGGCGCGTCAGTTCACGCTCGCGCAAGGTCCCTCCCTGTCCGGCCCGAAGGGTCAAGCGGATGTTGCGACGGAGCTCGTCGACTTCGACCTGTGCCTTTCCCACGGCGCGGTCGTCCCACTCCAGCCGGGCGTTGTACCGAGGAGTCAGGTAGTACCATCGCAGCGCCGTGGCGCCGTATCGGTCGAGCGCATCCCCGAGCGGGACGAGGTTTCCGACGGACTTCGACATCTTGTGCCCCCCTTGGGTGACGAATCCGACATAGAGGAACCGTTGTGCGAACAGCCGGCCGTCGAGGGTCAAGGAGATGGCGTTCTCCGAATAGTGATGCGGGAACATCAGGTCCATTCCGCCCCCGTGCAGGTCCACCGGAACGCCGAGGTACTTGTGCGCCATCGCGTAGCACTCGAGCGCCCACCCCGGAGCGCCCCGGCCCCACGGGCTGCTCCAGCTCGCGGCGGGGGGGACCTGCCGCCGGAACAGCAAGACGCGCCGCGATCGGCTGTCGTCGCCCGGGGGGGGGAGGTTGGGCTCCCGCACGGCGTGCTCCGATAGTTCGCGACCGACCGGAAAATTATGGGCATCGGTCGCCGGGTCGGGGTCGAAGTACAGTTCGTCACCGTCCCACGCCGTCCGGTCGGTGCGCGTCAACGCCTCCGCGTACCGTACCATGTCGCCCACGAAGGCGCTCGCCCGAGGGGTGTCGTGCGCGGGCAGCAGTCCGAGGCGCCCGAAGTCGGCGAGAAAGCGGCGCTCCTCCCGGCGGGCGAGTTCCCGCCACGTGAGACCAAGGGTCGCGGCCCGTTGGGTGACCTTGTCCTCGAAATCCGTGATGTTCATGACGTGGCGAACCGCCTGCCCCTGGTCGCGGAAGTACCGGCGCAGCAGGTCGAAGTAGAGGTAGTTCCGTCCGTGACCGACATGCGCGCGCGCGTAGATCGTGGGCCCGCAGACGTACATCGTCAAGGCCCGGCCGGTTGGCCGAGGCACCGCCCGCATCCTTCCGGTCAACGCGTCTCGGAAGGTCAGCGGCATCGGTCCCGGACGCCCCCGCCTCCCCGAGGGGGCCGGGGTTATAGGGGGCCCGTCCACTTTTGCCACCGGGTTACCTTCAAGAAGGGGGACTACGGTGGCCCGCTCCTCTGCCCCGATGGAAACGCTCTACCTGCTTGCCGAGACCGACGTGAGCCAACTCGAGGATGTCATCCGTCGCCTCCGGGCGATCCCGTACGTCACCGAGGTCGAGGCGGTGACGGGTCCGTTCGACCTGATTCTGAAGATCCAGGCGCCGCACATCAACGAGGCGCTGGACGTGGTCGTGCACCGGATCCGGAAGGTCCCCGGCATTAAGAGCACGGAAACGCTGGTGGCCGTCAGCGGGACTCCGTAGTCGACGCCGGCGGGCGGGCCCGGCGTTCGACGTCCCATAGCCGCTCGTAGTCGGCGGAATCGACCATGACCCGTCGGCTCTCGATGACCCATCCGTGGGGCGCGCTGGGGAACTGGTCCGAGGCGACGCGGGCTTCCCCGACACCGAGGAATGCCCCGTCCGGGGCGATCAGTACCACCAGGGCGCCCTCCGGGAACGGTCGGGAGACGGACCGGATGCCTCCGCGCGCGACCCCGGCGCCATGCGCCACGGCCGCCGCGGCGCCGGGCTTCAGAAGGACCTGAGGAAACTCGCGACGGACCTCTTCGATCGGGTGAAGCATTGCCAGGAGTGCGTCGGGCGAACCCCCCTGCGCTCGGGCGACCGCGTCGGCCAGGCCATGGAGCGAGGTCGACTGTTCCTCCTTGAACGGGCCGGTCCCGACCCGACGGAGCTCGGCGAGGTGGGCGCCGACGCCGAGTGCCTCTCCCAAGTCCACGGCAAGGGATCGAATGTAGGTCCCCGATTCGCAGGTCGCGTCGACGAGGAGGTGGGGCCCCTCCCGTTCGAGAAGGGTGAGCCGATGGATGGTGCGGACCCGACGCTCCCGCCGGACGGCGGAACGGACCGGGGGTGTTTGGAAGATCGGGCCTTGGAACTCCGCGAGCATGGCGGCGAGCTCGGCCGCCGGTACTCGCCCGTGCAGGTCGATCACAGCGATGTACCGCTTCGGGAAGTCGAGAAGCAGGGGGAGCAGCTTGAGCGCGGGGCCGACGCCGACCCATAGGAGCCCCGACACATGGGGGTCGAGAGTGCCCGCGTGGCCCGCCCTCTCTACGCCGAGCAGATCCCGAACCCATGCCGCCACCTGATGCGAGGTCGGGCCCCGGGGCTTGTCGACCAGCAGGAAGGCGCCCTCTCCGATCCGACCCTGGACCACCGCGGGGAACGGCGGCGTCGCGGGGGGGGTATCGTTCATCACACGGCCGGCGTGGCGTGCCGGCGGATGAAGTCAACGAGCCGGTCGACGACCGCCGCCGGAGAAAGCGCGGAGCTGTCGATCTGGAGGTCCGGAACCTCCCGGTCGAGGTCGATCCCGTAGAGCGCCTTGTACCGGCTCCGTTCGCTCTGCTCCCGGGCGACCATCGCCCGACGCGCGGCCGGGATCGGCAGGTCGTCCCGGCCCGCGATGCGCGTCGCGCGGACCTCGTCGCTCGCGGTCACCACGAGGTAGAGCACGGGCAGGCCCTTCCGCCGGGCGAGTGGGCCCGCTAGACGGGAATCGAGGAGCCAGCCGGGCTTCGCGAAGCCGAACATGTAGTCGTCGAGCTCGCGGTCGACCTCGGGATGGCCCGCCGCGTAGCGCGAGAACGCGCCGAGGTCCATCGCGTGCTCCTGGGCGAGGGCGCGGAATCGGGCCCCCGCCGACAGGAACTCAAGGCCCAGCCGTTCCGCCGTCGCGCGGGCGGCCGTGGTCTTGCCGCTGCCCGGCGGCCCTCCGACCACGACGAGGGGGAGGCTCACGCCGGAGCCTCAGGTCGCCGGACTGGCGGGAGGCGACGGCTCGAGGGTCTTGCCGTACTTCCGAAGCGAATAGTGCTTGAGATAGCGTCGGAGGATGAGCGAGCTCGGGATGGTGTACAGCGAGAAGATCAGGAACCACAGCGGGACGATCCACTCCTTGTGCAGCAGGGAGACGGAGTTGCCCCCCACATTGATCACGTTCCCGAGCGGGTTGAAGGTGGTCGCGCAGACCCACGGCACTCCGGGGTCCCCGGCGGCGCCGCACGCGACGAAGAGGCCGACCCAGGTGTAGATCGCAATGACCAGGAACCAGGTGACCGCCATCCCCTTGAGCTGGTTGATCGACATCTCGCTCGTGAGCTTCGTCAACTCCTGCTGCTTGGCCTTGAGCGCCTCCAGCTTGTCCTTCTTCCCGGATTTGAGCGCGGCCATCTGCACCTTCCGGAACGCCGCGGACCACTTCTGCACCTTCGCGGCCTTGACCCAGTCGGTCGTGTAGTTGTACGCGACGGCGGTGAGCAGCATTTCGAGGACGGCAGCGAGGAACATCGTCAACAGGACGTAGTGCCCTGCGAATCCGATGAGGGGCACGAGGCCGTAGCCGAACAGGAGCGCCACCTGGTTCCGGGTGTTCGTGTCGAAGATCATCAGAATCCCCAGCAGGAACAGGAACGTCAGGATCATGGTGCTGGGCTTGAACGTCGGAGCCGGCGGTCGGGCCGGCGCGGCCGACGCCGTCTCGACCTCAGTCCCGGGGGACTCCTCCGGTTCGTCGGTTTCCTCGGTCTCCTCCTCCTCCTTCTCGTCCGCCTCCGACCTCAGGGGCGTATCCATCGCGGGGTCGGGCATGGCGTTACTCGCCTCCGATGAAGCGGCGCAGGAGCGGATTCATCTCCATGAGCTGCTCCCGGCCCATCGCTTCGTAGAAATTGATGATGATCCCCACGGTCAGCAGCACCCCAGTGCCGCTGGCATTGCCGAGGGTCCCTATCAGGTCGGCGCCGGCGGCGAGCCCTCCGACCGCCGCCCCCGAGATGACCGTGATCACGGGGATGTAGCGCTCCAGCACCCGCCGGAGCACGCGGGGCTCTCGGCGGAAGCCGGGGATCTGCATGCCGCTCGCCTCGATCTGCCGGGCCACGGCCTCGGGCCCCATGTTCGTCGTTTGGATCCAGAACTTGGCGAAGAGGATCGACCCCACGACCATGACGCTGAAGAAGACCACAACGTGGAGCAGGTCTTGCCACCACATGTGACCGACGAGGAAGTTCCCATACTCCGAGGAGTTCAGTAGGGGCAGGAGCCAGCTTTCGAGGCCGTTCACCGTCGAGAGGTAGTAGGCACCTCCGGTAAGAGGGGTCGTCGTGCTGACGCCGAGCGCGGTCGCCTGGGCCGAGGAGGCGGGATACGACCCGATCCACCACTGATGGCCGAGCAGCGGGAAACGGGCGAGGGTGGAGTTCCCCCAGAGCAGGATCGAGAACATCGAGACATTCGCGAGGAGCGCCGACATCAGGATGACCGGGATATTGCTCGCGTAGATCAGACGCAACGGATACCGGCCCCGGGCTCCTCTCGCCTCCGCGTGGGACAGCGGCAGCTCGATCCGCGTGGACTCGGTCCAGGCGACCAGGAAGAAGATCGCGCCGGTCCCGGCGAGCGCCACGATCGGGTTCGGCGAGTGGAGCAGCACTTGCTCCCAGCCGCCGCTGGCCATCTGCTGCGCGTTGAGGTGGGTGAAGAACCAGAGCGCCTTCGGGATCGTCCCCGAGGGGGGATTGCTCTCCGAGATGGCCCCGGGGCTCGACGGCAGCCAATTGACGGTGCCTTGGACGATCTGCTGCGAGACGCCGGCGGCGATGAAGAGAGAGATCCCGCTCCCGATCCCCCACTTGCTCACCACCTCGTCCATCAGGAAGACGAGATAGCTGCCGAACACCAACTGCGAGATGATGACCAGGTCGGCGAGGAGCATGCCGTTCCCCGCCGAGAAGCTTCCGAGGCCGGAGATGAGTGAGCTCGACGGCGAAATGTACCCGTAGACCTGGGGAATCGCCTCGATGAAGATCATCGAGACGACCACGACCTTCTGGGTTCCCTGGTAGATCGCCTTGTCATCGTCCTTGGTGAGGTCGAGGCCGATGATCTTCGCGCCGGTGAAGAGCTGCATGATGATCGACCCGGTCACGATCGGGCCGATGCCGAGGTCCATCAGGGTCCCTTCTTGCCCGGCGAGAATCGCCCGGTAGCTCGCAAACAGGTCGATGACGGTCGACTGGTCTACGCCGAAGAGGAAGATGTTCGAGAGCACGAAGTACATCAGCAGAATGCCGATGACCCAGAGCATCTTCGTCCGGAAATGGACGTGGCCGACCGGCTGCGTGACGGCGGGCATCCGGGTCGTGACCGGCTTGAGACCGTACAGCTTCGACTTCGGGCCCGAGTAGGAG
>JBARJD010000082.1:0-1892 GCA_049800095.1 Thermoplasmata archaeon
GCTGACAAGGTCCCCTCGATCCCCGGCCGCCTTCACGTCCGTAACGATTAGCAACGGTGTGCTGGCGACGCGCGCCGTGGGCGACTTCACTATCGGGCGCTGAGCTCATTGGGTCCGCTCCGGCAAACCGGGCGTCCGACTCGAGAAGAACGTCGCCGTTTCGGCCGTCCCCGGACGATAGGCGGATAACGGAGCATCCGCTTCCGACGGTCCGGGATGGACGGACCCTCAGACAAGGCCTGGCTTCACCACTATCCCCCCGGCGTCCCTGCGACCATTGAGATTCCCGACCGGTCACTGGTGGAACTGGTCCAGGAGTCCGTACTCAAGCACCCGGAACGGGTCGCGTTCATCTTCTACGGCGCTAAGTGGACCTACCAACGGTTCTGGGAGGCTTCGGGCCGCCTCGCTCAGTCGTTGCTCAACGAGGGGCTCCGCCGGGGCGATCGCGTCGCGCTCTACCTGCCGAACTGCCCGGTCTATCCCATCGCGTACTTTGCGGCGCTCCGCGCCGGGATGACCGTCGTTCAAGTAAGCCCGTTGTACATCGGGCAGGACCTCCATCGACTGCTCGAGGATTCCCAACCAAGGGCGATATTCTGCCTGAACATGCAATGGCCCAACGTCGAAAAGCTCGCTTGGAGCTTCCCCGTTCCGCTGACCTACGTGGTCGGTCTCCACGAACTCTACCCGTTCCCTACCCGGCTCTTCGTGAATCGGGTGCTGGGCCGACGCGGCCTCTCCACCCGGATTCCCGAGGGGGCCTCAATCCGCCGGTGGAAGGCCGCCATCTCGACGCCCGGGATGCCCGCCCCCGTGCGTGTCGACAGTGCCACAGAAGTCGCGGTGCTGCAGTACACCGGCGGCACGACGGGCCTGCCGAAGGCGGCCATGCTGTCGCACCGGAACCTCGTCGCGAATGCTCTCCAATGCAGCGCCTGGTTCAACGTCGCCGCGAAGGAACGTGAGGTCGTGCTCGCCTCGATCCCGTACTTCCATGTCTACGGCATGACCGTGGCGATGACGTACCCCCTGCTCGCCGGCGCGACGATCGTACTGGAGACCCGGCCCGACGTCGACGAGATCCTGAAACTCATCAACAAGTATCACCCGACCCAGTTCCCCGGTGTCCCCTCCCTCTACAATGCGATCAACCACCATCCCAGACGGGACCGGTACGATCTCCGTTCGATCCGGATCTGCCTCAGCGGTTCGGCGCCGCTCCCTCTCGAGGTCGCCAAGCAGTTCGAAGCCGAGACCGGCGGGAGCGTCGTCGAGGGCTACGGTCTCTCCGAAACTTCGCCCGTTACCCACGCGAACCCCATCCGGGGCGAGCGGCGGGCCGGTTCGGTTGGCCTGCCGATGCCTGACACGGACCAACGGGTTGTCGACCTCGCTACGGGCGACAACGTCCTGCCGGCGATGGAGGCCGGTGAGCTATGCATCCGCGGCCCCCAGGTGATGCTCGGCTACTACCATCAACCCGAAGAGACCGCGGCCGTGCTGAGCAACGGCTGGTTCAAGACGGGGGATATCGCGTATCTCGACGCCGACGGCTACTGTTTTATCGTCGACCGAAAGAAGGACCTGATCAATGTCGGCGGACTCAAGGTCTACCCGCGCGAAGTCGAGGAGGTGCTGTTCCAGCACCCCGCTGTGGCCGACGCGGCGGTCGTCGGTGTACCGGATACAGAGCACGGGGAAGTCGTCCGGGCCTTTGTGGTGAAGAAACCCGGCGCGATGGTCTCCGCGGACGAACTGATTCAATTCGTGCGCGAACGCGTGGCGCACTACAAGGCGCCCCGGGTGATAGAGTTCCGGACCGCGCTTCCCCGGAGCGGGGTCCAGAAAGTGCTGCGCCGCGAGCTCCGCGCAGAAGCGGAGGGCCAGGC
>JBARJD010000083.1:0-15294 GCA_049800095.1 Thermoplasmata archaeon
GCCCCAGCACTGGGCGCCCGTCTCCCCGGACCGACGTGGCCCGTCGCTGCGCACCGGCTCGGCCCGTCGTCGGAGATGTCCGCGGTTGTCGCCCGAGCACCCATCGAGAAGGGCGCTGCCGACTCCATGTACCGATGACGGGGGTTCGAAGCGCTCCCAACGAAGTTGGGTCGCGTCCGACCACTTAGGAGAAGAGGATCCGGGCCGAGACGTCGCGGTGGCTGATGGCCCCGACTCCGTGGCGGGGACGAGGGACCCGGCCATCGGCCCCCGGAACGCAGTAGGGGTACGACCCCTTCTGCCGGAGGGCCAGGATCAGCCCTCCGGTCGAGCGATAAGTCGCGCCACCGATCCCCACGACCCCGCGCACGCCGGAGGGCAGTCCGAACTTCTTCCTCGAGACCGAGATATCTACTTAAGGGGGTTAAGTTATTAGGGGGGTTAAGTGATGGCGCTCTTTGACCTGACCCCGAAGGCCACGGCGCGGGCGCTGTACGGCCGCGACTCCGAGCTTCAGACCTTGGCCCGCTTGGTCGAGCACGGACGATGGGCCGCCGTGCTGGGACCACGAATGGTCGGGAAGACCAGCCTCGCGAAGGCGGCCGCTTCGCAGAGTCGTCGTTCCGTCATCTACGTCAATCTGTGGGGGGCCAAGGGGACGTCGGGGTTGCTCAACGCGCTGCTCCATGGGATCAACGCCAGCAAGCCCCTATTGCAGCGCTTGCAGGGCGCGTTCCGACGGGTGGAGGGAGTGACCGTCGCCGGAGCAGGGATCTCCCTCACCCCACGTCCTCGGCCGTTGCGCACGGTGTCGGACCTCGTGAGCGTCATCGGTGAGGAGGCCGGTCATAGCGTCGTGATCCTGGATGAGGTTCAGGAGTTGGCCGCTGTCTCGGGAGCTCTGACGAAGATGCTCGCTAACGTGTTCAACACCCATCCGGAGGTCGTCTTTCTCTTCACGGGGTCCCACTTCGGCCTCCTCCGTACCCTCCTGGAACCCCCCACCGACTCCCCACTGTTCGGGCGCTCACCGGCCCGGATTCAGCTCGAGCCTTTCGACCGGGACACCTCCATCGGCTTCCTCGAACACGGATTCAAGGAGTACCATCTCCAACCTAACCGAGAGTCGATCGGGGCCGTGGTCGATCGTTCCCTGGATGGAATTCCGGGCTGGCTAACGCTGTACGGGAGCAATGTGGCGGTCCAAGGCATGACCCCGGAGGAGGCTGAGCGGGCCTCGGTCCGAGAAGGAAAGCGAGTGGCCCGAAGCGAGCTCATTCACTTCCTAGAATCGCGCGACGTCAGCATGTTCTGGCCGGCCCTCAGGAGACTCACTTCCACCACGACGTGGACGGAGCTCCGCAGCGTCCTCAGCGCCCAACGAGGCTCACCGGTTAACGATCACTCGGTCGGCAGCATACTCCGGGCGCTTCGGGATGCGAACCTCATTGTGGAGTCCAACCACCAATATCTCATCCGCGACCCCATGGTCCGGGCCTTTGTTCGTGACTCGAGGACGGCCCCCTCGTGAATAGGACTCCTGGCGACGACAGGCCGGCGGGCGTTCTCGTAATTTCCGGCCGAGCGCCCGGGCAGGTCGGAGTTTGCTCGCCCCGCGATCTCAATGATTATACTGCACACGCCACTGGCGGAGCACCAAACCGAGCCAGACTGGGTCCATCGAGTTCGAATTCGATCGAACGCTTGCGCGAGAATTGAATACCCCCTCGCGCTACGGGAGGCATGGCCCGCTCGACGTGGTCCCTGATTGCGCCGATAGTTTTGGTGAGCGTTCTCGTCCTCTCTGCGATGGTGGTGCTTGCGGCCCCACTCAACGTCGCAACTCCGGCGGGCCCGCAGACCGGGGCGCAAACTACGTCGTCCTCGGGCGCATCCACTCTACCCGGCTCCACCCCTGCCGGTAGAGCCCTGGGAACCAATTCGGTCCTGGCCGCCGCCGTGGAAGCAAAAGAACAGACTATCCTGGCGGATGGCGGCAACCTCTCGACCTTCCACCCGCCCAATCTCCATCAAGCTCCTCCCCTCACCCAAACGCATGGCGTCGTCATCCCCCTCTATTCCGTAGCACCGGCCCCGATGGGGGTCGCCTACTACGGGCTCAGCAATACGACGGGCACGACCCAGGGCACCAGCCTCAACACGACGAGCCTCGCGGGGACGTGGAACACGACCGATCCCATCGGCACCGCCGCCGAGCTGTTCGACACGAGCAGCGGAAACGCTGCGGGTGAGTTCGGCGCGCAGCTGAACTCGGTCCTCGTGAACGTGACGCTCGACGGGCAGACAAGTTTTGGGGCCAGCTCCAACGCGCCCTCGGCGTGTCCTACGACATCGTTTTACACCGCGCTGCCCGGGAATGTGTGCCCGAATGAGTTCTGGCTGCAGAACTACATCGAGTACACCGAATCGACCCACACGCTCCAGGTGGGTGACGAGATTTGGAACTTCTCGAACCCGTCGGCGGACTGGGCGAGCACACAAAGTTCTGGAACGCATACGATCGCCGGCTTTGGCAGCGTGCAGGACGGAGAACTCTACGCGCTTTCCGGCAATGGGTACGCCTTCAGCGTCGTCGTCGCCCCGCCGTTCAGCCTAGTGCTCTACGACAACTACACCCAGGGGCCGTGCCACACGGATTCCGTTCCCGGCACCGGGATTACTTCCTGCGGAAGCGTGAGCACGACCGAGCCTGTCAATGAATTGTTCATGAATTACACTATCCGCTCCTCTTCCGGCGCGCGGGTCTGCCCTACCTCGGAACCCACGGGCAGGATATGCGGCGAGTACGACGACGTCTTCTTCAACTCGGTGGGAGCGAGCAACCCGTCGGGAGTCCCGGCCACCGGCCCCAACGACCGGATCGGCTCGGCCACCATCCAGGCGAACGGGACCGCGTACGACCCGGTCGGCCTCACGAACGACTTCGAGTTCGACTACGGCATCGGATCCGATGACGGCGCGACGAACAGCATCGTGTACCAGGACGGCATCGTCGGGGTCAACTACTGTCAAAATGCGAACGCCGCCCAGGCCCCGAACGGCGGCATCGAGTGCAGCTCTTACAGCGCCACTCCGGCGGCGGTCGACTACGGCGGAGAGACCGGGGAAACAAGCACCGGCGAGATGGCTTACTGGGCGCCTCAGGGCGTCGCCGGGCCCGGCCCGACACTCCTCACGGGGACGGCTACTCCCATCACGCACCTCGTCACAGGGCCCTCGCTGCTCGTCGGACTCTGGAACATGACGGGGAGTACGTACACCGGCAGCCAGCCGTATCCCGCGTATACCGGTGGCGAGCAGCTGAGCTACAAGAACATCGCTCCCGCGAATGCTTGGGTCGGTATCGCCCAGGACCAGTCGCCCGGCGTTACGGTCACCAGCCAATTCTACTTCCAAGTGGCTCCGACGTTCGGATTCTACTCCTACTGGACGGGCTCGGGCGGTGCCCCGACCCCCACGACGCTCGGCGCGAATCTCTGGCTTCCGACCGGTTGGTACACCGTCGAAGTCCTGCTGAGCGGGTACGAACCTGTGATCCAGCAGGTGGATCTCACCGATGCCCAGGCCCCCGACATCAAACTGATTCCGACGGCCTCCACGGGCGCTTACACCCCCGACTGGGCATTCAGCAACTCGGACCTCGCCAACCTATCGGTCTCTGCCTCCAATGTTGTGCCGTCTGGCTCTGGCACTTCGGTGAGCCCGTACATCATATCGGCCGGGGCTCCCACGGTGGGAACCGTGCGCTCCATCAGCGGAGGGCAGGTGCAGATAGGCGAACCCGGCTCAGTGTCGTGGCTGTTCTCGAACCTGAACGACTATCTGTTCACGCAATGGATCGGCGCCTTCGTCAACAGCACGACCGCGGTGACGCAGTTCAACCCCGCCCCCTCTTTCACGATGGAGTATCCGTCCTGGCAACTTCCGGCGCTCGCGGAATTCGACGTGCCGACGACCGACGGGTTCCAGTACTATCTCCTCAACACCCAGAACCTGGCGGTCATCGGAGCGACGAACATCTACTCGTGGGCCAACAGCGAGGCGACGACCCTCTACAGCTTCGTCGTTAACAACGGGGCGAACGACCTGATCGCCTCCAACACGTTCGCGGTCTCGAACCATGGCCTCGAGTTCATCAACGGCGGCACCACGACGACGTTCACGATCAACGGGAACGTGGTGACCCCGGTCCTGAAGAACACGCGGAACGTGGTCTGGGGCAATACCTTCGTTCCGGACCCGCAGACGAGCTTCACCGGGCTCGAGTCGTTCACCACTCAAGACTCATTGACGTTGAGCGAGGCCTTCGACCGCATCTACAACAACGCCTTCAATTCGTTCAGCGCCACGGTGAATAGCACCGCGAATGCCGCGGCGGCGGACACGACCTGGTGGAATGCGACCTGCGTGAGCGGCTACGCCCCGCTCTCGCAGGAGACGTACCCGGGCTCCGGTCCCGCGGGGGTCTGCGAACCGCTCTCGTACGCGCAGTCGCTCGACGGATTCACGATGATCGGCGCCATCGACGGCACGAGTTACCAGGGGGGGAACTTCTGGGCCGCGTATGGGAATGAACCGAATCCCTACGGGAACATTCCATTCAAGGCCCATACAACGAGCCTTACCAGCCCTACGGCCGGAGAGATCGCCGCGACCACCTTCCCCTTCGCGGGAGATTACGCACCCCTGATCCCGTACTCGGTGTCGGAGCTGAGTTTCTCGGAAACCGGATTGGCGAGCTCCGCGACGACGACGGCCTTCGAGATGCGGCTCTTCAACTCGACCGGGTACCAATGGTTCAACGACACGGCCACGAGCATCGCGACCACGCTCCACTTCTATGTGCCGTTCGGCGCCTACACCTACGTCGCCGCCACGACGTTGACCGGTTCGGCCGCCAACCCGGCGACGGGATCGGTCTCGTTCACCACCCCGTCGCAATTGGTGACTATCATTTTCGCCGCGGCGTTCACCGTGACGTTCACGGAAACCGGCCTGATCGCTCTAACGCGATGGTACGTCAACATCTCGGGACAGTCCTCGCTCACGAGCACCAGTACGACCATCTCCACGAGCCTACCGAACGGAGCCTACTCCTTCACGGCGGCAGCCGTGACCAAACAGTATGCGTGGTCCTCCTCACCGAGCTTCACCGTGAGCGGGACGGCCTTGGGAGTAGGCGTGACGTTCGCGATCCCCGTGATCCTGGTGTCGCCGAACCAAGGTCCGGTGGGCGCTACGGTGACGGTCTCTGGCGCGGGTTTCACCGCCGGGACGGCGCTGGCGTCGCTGGTCTTTGACGGCGTGACGATCTCGAGTTGCTCGAGCGGCTCGTTGACTACCAACAGCGCGGGAACTTTCAGCTGCACGTTCGCCGTGCCGAGCGGCACGTCGGGCACGTCAGTGGTCGCGACGAACGCCGGTAGCCAAACGGCAACCGGGACGTTCACGGTCACGACCCCCGCCATCTCGGTGAGCCCGGCTGCGGGCCCCGCGGGCACGACGGTGACCGTCGCCGGGACCGGTTTCTCGGTCTCCAGCACGGTCGGTTTGGTCTTCGATAATGTGGCCATTTCGAGCTGCACCAGCGGATCCCTGGGGACCGATGCCTCGGGCGATTTCTCGTGCACCTTCGCCGTCCCGAGCGGCACGTCCGGCACGACCGTCCTGGCCACCGACGCAGGTGGCTCGACAGCGACGGGAACGTTCACGGTCACGGCACCCGCGATCAGCGTGACCCCGGGACAGGGGCCGATCGGTGCCACGGTCACAGTCACCGGTTCCGGCTTCACGGGGTCGTCGACCCTCGCATCGCTGGTCTTCGATAACCAGGCGATCACCATCTGCACCGCTGGGTCGCTCACGACCACCGGGTCGGGGGCGTTCAGCTGTACGTTCACGGTGCCGTCGGGAACATCGGGGACGACGGTCACGGCCACCGACGTAGGCGGCGCGATGGCGACCGCCACTTTTACCGTGACCGTCCCCGCGATCTCGGTGACGCCGGGTCAGGGCCCGGTGGGCGCCACGGTCACGGTGTCCGGGACCGGCTTCACCGTTTCGAGCACGGTCGGACTCGTGTTTGATAGCCTGGCCGTCGCGAGCTGCGCGAGCGGCTCATTGGACACGGACCTCTCGGGCGACTTCTCGTGCACGTTCGCCGTGCCGAGTGGCACGTCGGGATCGTCGGTGCTCGCAACCGACTCCGGCGGCCAGACGGCCTCCGGGACGTTTACGGTGACAACACTATCCATCCTGGTGACGCCGGGACAGGGCCCGGTGGGCGCGACCGTGACGGTCTCTGGCACCGGCTTCTCGGTGTTGAGCACCGTCGGACTGGTCTTCGACACCGTGACCATCACGAGCTGCACCAGCGGATCTCTGGGGGCCGATTCGTCCGGCGACTTCTCCTGCACGTTGGCGGTGCCCAGCGGCGCGTCCGGGACGACCGTGACGGCGACGGACTCCGGCGGCGCGACGGCGGTCGGAGCGTTCATGGTCACGACGCCCACCATCTCCGTGACGCCGGGCCAGGGGCCGATCGGCGCCACGGTCACGGTATCCGGAACGGGGTTCTCGGTGTCGAGCCCGGTGGGGCTCGTTTTCGATAATGTGGCGATCACGAGTTGCACGAGCGGCTCCCTGGGAACGGACTCTTCGGGTGCCTTCTCGTGCACGTTTGCGGTGCCCAGCGGCACGTCGGGGACGTCCGTCCTCGCGACGGACGCCGGAGGGCAGACCGCCACCGGCACGTTCACCGTGACCGCGCCCGCCATCTCGGTGACGCCGGGCCAGGGACCCGTCGGCGCGACGGTGACGGTTTCCGGGACCGGTTTCTCCGTGTCGAGCCCGGTAGGGCTGCTGTTTGACAACATCGCCATCACAAGTTGCACGAGTGGCTCCCTGGGGACGAGTCCCTCGGGCGCGTTCTCCTGCACGTTCTTGGTGCCAAGTGGGACGTCCGGCACCACGGTCACGGCGACGGACGTGGGAGGGGCCATGGCGACCGGCGCGTTCGAGGTGACGACGCTGGCCATCGTGGTGAGCCCGGGCCAGGGCCCGGTCGGTGCCACGGTGACCGTCTCCGGGAACGGCTTCACGGCGTCGGGAACCGTCGGACTGAAGTTCGACGGGGTGACGATCTCGAGCTGCACCACGGGGTCGCTGACGGCGAGCGGGTCGGGGGCCTTCAGTTGCACGTTCAAGGTGCCCAGTGGGACCGCCGGGACCACGGTCACGGCTACGGATGTGACCAGCGCGACCGCGACCGGTGCGTTCACCGTCACGACGCCTCAGATCACGGTGAGCCCCGGGCAAGGGCCGCGGGGCGAGACGGTGACGGTCTCCGGGACCGGTTTCTCCGTGTCGAGTGCGGTGAAGCTGCTCTTCGATAAGGTCACGATCGTGGGCTGCACGAGCGGGTCGTTGACGACGGGCGCGACGGGGGCGTTCACCTGCACCTTCACCGTCCCCAGCGGGACCTCGGGGACCACGGTCACGGCGACGGACGTGGGAGGCCAGCATGCGACCGGGAAGTTCACCGTCACGACGCCCAAGATCACGGTCGCTCCGAAGAAGGGCCCGGTCGGTGCCACGGTGACCATCTCGGGAACGGGTTTCTCCGTGTCCAGCGCGGTGGCGCTGGAGTTCGACAACGTGGCGATCACCAGCTGCACGAGCGGCTCCCTCGCGACCAGTGCGACCGGGACGTTCAGCTGCACGTTCGCGGTGCCGACGGGTACGTCGGGCACCACGGTCACCGCCACGGACTCGGGCGGGCAGTACGCCATCGGCACGTTCAAGGTGACGACCCCCAAGATCACCGTCAGCCCGAAGCAGGGCGCGGTCGGTGCCACGGTGACCGTCTCCGGTACGGGCTTCTCCGTGTCGAGCCTGGTCGGACTGGTCTTCGATGGCGTGACGATCACGAGTTGCACCGGGGGCGGGGGGCTGACGACGCTCTCCACGGGAGCGTTCAGCTGCACGTTCAAGGTCCCCACCGGAACCTCCGGTACGTCGGTGGTCGCGACGGACGCCGGCGGCACGAAGGCGACCGCCACGTTCAAAGTGACGACGCCGGCGATCCCCGCGGGCGGACTCTTGCTAGCGATACGGTACGGAGTGTAGGGGCGCCCCACGTTTGGGGGGGGTTCCCCGGCTGGAGGCCGGGGCGCTTCACCCCGGGTCAGTTACGCGGCGCGAGGCGGTCCACTAGGACGCGAGGTCGTCCCCGGTCCTCAGGAGAAGAGGATCGAGACCTCGATGTTGCGGTGACGGACGGTCACGACCCCGTGGTGGGGGTGCGGCGCCAGTCCATCGGCCCGGGGAACGGAGTACGTGTACGAGCCCTTCGGTTCGTAGGCCAGGAGGAGCCCCCCGGTCGAATGGTAGCTCGTGCCATCGAGCACGACGACCCACCGTGCGCCGGAAGGTAGTCCGGATTCCTCGAACAGGACCGCGCGGACCGGCGAACCCGTCACGGGCAAGGGAAGGTAGTCGCCGCCGCCCACGAGGAGGCCCTGGTCGGTGTACGGAACCGTTCCGTTCCAGTTGAACCACGCGTTCCCGCCTTCGAAGGGGGCACCCACGATGCTCCCGGTCAGCCGGATGTGGTTCACGTACTCCACGTACGAGGCGGGCTCGAGGGAGATATTCCAGTGGTTGTGCCAGGTGGCCGCAACCGACGCGAAGTCGGTGTACCCGAAGTCGTTGATGAATACGTAGGCGAAGTACGGGTTCTGCGGCGGACTGTATGCCGTGATCGGCGTCTCGAACCGGTTGTTGTAAATCGTGTTGCCCGAGCTGAACACGCCCAGCCCACCGACCGCGGGCGGGCCCGTGTAGGTCGTATTGAAGGCGACCACCAGGTAGAAGTTGTCCGGACCCAGCATCAGGGGGTTCGAGGCGAAGACGTTCCCGAAGACGGTGTTGTGCTCCCGGGTCCGGTTCCCGTTCGGGTTCACGATCACCATCGAGCTTCCCATGCTCGAGAAGTGGTCGTACGCGACCAGCATGTGCGTATCGTTCGACAGGAACAGGGACGCCATCAGGAACCCGCTCAGCGTCTCAGGGAACCAGCCGCTGATCTTGCTCGCCCCGACGATCGAGATGTTCGACGAGTCGTAGACCTCCATCGGGAGGTAGTTGTAACCGGGTTCGACGAGTCCGTAGTACGACTCGAGGATCGTCTTCGCCTCGGCGGATTGCATGATGTAGAGGCTGGGCGGGTTAGAGATGACCACGTGCGCGGTGACTCCGCTGAACAGCAGTCCAGGGTAGAGCGGTTGAGTGAAGATGTCGTAGGCCGAGAACAACGAACTGATCGGCTGCACCTGGGCATAGCTGACGATGTAGGGGTCGCTCGCGCTGCCATCCCCGGACTGAGCGATGCCGGCGACACCGGAGTTGCCGTAGGCGATGATGGGGACATACAGCCCCTCGGCCACGTTGCGGGTCAGTGTGACCTGGTTCACGACGCCGGGATGTAGGTCGGCGAACTGCGGCGTGTAGTCGTTGGCCAAGCCCTCGAGCGTGAACTTCTGCCCCGGGCCCGTCGGGAGCCAGAAAGTCGTCATCGGTGTCGCGGTCAGATCCCACGCGGCCTGGTCATCGTTGAACGCCGGCCCACCCTTCGGGGAGACCCAAATGAGCGTCGAATCGGGGGAGACGCTCACGGTGAACGCCCGTTCCTGGATCCCGGGCTGGGTCGCATTCCACATCCCATAGACGAACTCGGGGCCATTGGTCAGGTACGCCAGGCCCCGATCCGCGCTCGAAGGGGTGAAGTGCGCGTCGACGCCCTCCATACTTTCACCGGTGTCCTCGGTGGTGGTGAAGGCCGCCGGGACCGGAGAGTACTGGCCGGTCGTGGAGTTGAGATACTGGAGCCGGGCGCTGCCCTCCAACGTGCGGGTGATCGCGGAGAACCCGTCGCTCCCCCCGCAGACGGCGATCTCGGCGTCGTTCGGCAGACCAAGGTTCGAGGACTCGTTCCCGCTGACCAGGAACGAGGCGGGGGGCGCGGTGTATCCGGTCGGCATGCCGGCGGTGGAATTGAATATGATCCAGTCGAAGGAGCCGTCCTGGATGGACCGCCCGAGGTTCGTGCCGCCCAGCATGATGTCGTGCGCCGAGGTGAGGGAATAGTTGAAAAACAGCGCGTTCCGGCCCGCGATGTTGGTCGCGTTGAGGTAGAAACTGATCGTGAACGGCGGACGGAGCGTAAACGCCGGCGGCGAGGAGGGCACGGCGTGGACGTAGGTCCCGGTAAAGAGGAACCCGCCCGGTGAGTTCTGGTAGATATCGTTCTGGAACAACTCGAACGGGGCTCCGGTGAAATTCCACGCGTCCGTGGCCAGCTGCATCTGGTCGCCCTCTACGGAGTAGAAAATGACGTTCTGCGCCCAGATCTGGTAGACCGACTGGCCGAAGATCGTGACGTTGTTGAGGATGGCGTTGAGTTGAAGCGTGATGCTGCTGGAGGCGTTCGTCTCGATGGGCAGCAGCGAGATGTTGTTGATCGTGACCGTCCCGTCGAGGGAGGTGGTCCGGTACCAGTACGGCACGTACGTTCCCATCGAGTTGACCCGGAGCCCGAGGTCGTTGACGCCGATCGACGTCGGTCCAGGTTGAACTCCTCCTTGTGCGAGGTTGGACGGAACGAGCGCCGCGCCCTGCTTCACTGCGGAGTACTCGAGGTTGGGGAGCAATCGGGCCCCTGCCGAGGGCCCATGACTCGCATCATCCTGGGCCAGTCGGCCCGCCAGTTGGGCGAGTCCGGTGGTCGGGACCGACCGGGGGATTGGGGGCAGGATTGCGGCGTGGGCAGAGGGCGCGGGCGTCGGTGCGGCGGCAGGTACCCCGGAGGTTGCCGGCGAGGCGCCGGAGCCTAATCCCGACAACGCCACCGAGAGGAGAAGCGCCCCGACGAGGGCGGCCAAGCCTACGCGACCCGCGGCGTTCCAGGGGAGGTGGTGGAAACTCCCGGCTACTGGGGCGGCTGTCAGGGGCTCCGGAACCTCCCTAGAGGATGACCGTCACGGTCGTGGTTCCGGTGTTGACCACCCAGAAGCCGGAATCGGTGGGGTTGTACCCGGCCCCGCCGACGGGACCCTCGCCCAGTGTCACCGTGGATGTTCCCGTGTTGGTGGACGGGATGACGGTGACCAGGGTGTCCGCGGTGGAGGCGCCGAGGAAGCTGGTGAATCCAATGGCCAGCATGTCGCCGAGCGCCGGGTCATACTCCGCCGCCGTGGCGTACTGCTTGGTCGCTACCTTCGCCGTGATCGCGTTTGCGCTCGTGATCGCGTAGGTCAGGTTCGACCTCGGGCAGGAGATGTACATCTCGCTGTTCTTAGGATCGTAGCCCGCGACGACGGCCTCTTTCCCGACGGTGAGCGTCTTGACGACCGTGTTGGCCGTGCCGATCAGGGACACGGTGCTCGCCGGGTAGGTCGTCCCGGTCGGAATCCCGGTGTTGATTTGGTAGATCTCGAAGTTGGCGGGGTCATACCAGGGGATGGTCGGGTACGCTCCGACCTTGATCGTTGCAATGATCTTGTTGGAGGAGGAGAGGACCGAGACGTTTCCGGTCTTGGTGAAACCGTGGGTGCCCTCGCCGGTATCGGCGATGTACATGTCGGAGTCGTGCGGGTCAAACACCATGAATGACGGGAAGACGCCCGCGGTCAGGCTGATCTTCGTGGCGACGTTGCTGGAGCTGATCGCCGTCACTTCGTTCGACGAACCGGAGGAGACCATGAGGCTGAGGGTGGCGTTATCGTACGCCATGTCGAGTGCCCCGGTGGGCAACGCTACACTCTTCAAGGCGTAGGTCGCGGAGTTGATCTGTTCGGCCACCGAGCCGCTGCTGGAGACGCAGAGCGCATACACGTCCCCGTTTCCGGGGTCGTAGAACTGGCCCAAGGGGATGGTTCCGGAGGGGAATTTGATCGTCTTGACCACTTTATTCGCTGCGCTGATTACCGAAATCGAGGTTTCGAAATTTTCCACGTAGACGGCCTTCGAGGTGGCGTCGTAGGTCAAGAGGAGGGGGTCGGTGCCCACTTTGATCGACGTCACCGCGTAGGTGGTGCTGCTGATCGCGGAGACGGTGTTGGCTCCCTCGTTCGAGACATACATGTCCTTGTTGTCCGGGTCGTAGAGCTCGATATTCGGGTCCTTTCCCACCGTGACCGTTTTGGTTGTGATGGCGGCCTTGAGCAGCGCGCTCTCGAAGTGGGAGGTAGGTCCGGTGGCCACCGGACTCGCGGCCGTTGTACTCGCGATCAGGACGGCAATCAGCAGAACGGCGATACCCGCACTCACTCGAAGAAACCGCATCGACATACACGAACCCCCCGGATTGGGCCGTCGGCGCCAAGTGGTCGCGTGCAATATAACCTTCGCTGGGGGAATGTGCGGGAACTCGGACCTCGGCCCCGGGAAACCCTCACGCTAGGAGTCCGCAGGATTCCGACCCTCCCTCGGGGAGCGGAGAGGCCGAGCCTCGAGCTCCCCCATCACCGAGAGCATGATTTCCGTGTGCCAGGCAAACTTAGTCTGGGGGAGGCGACCCCGTGGGGACGATCCAGATCGAGGCGATCGCGAGCCCTGCCTGCCCGTCCGTGAGGTAGCCCTCGACGTTGAGGTCCATGAGCGGGCCGGAGGTCGCCACACCGAACGAGAGGTTCGTCCACGCCGCGCCGGAAAAGGCCGACGGCGGTACCGACACGTTCAGGAGCTCAGCACCAAATCCTCCTATTCGTACGTTGAGGAATGAAGGGGTCTGGGCCGAGTCTACGTTCACTCCACTGGCGGCCACGAGCACGTGAATCGTGTAGGCCCCCGGAGCCAAGAACGCGCTCGGGCCGCTCCAGACCTCCCCCGTGCGATGTGAGCCCGGTCGCGTGGTGACCACCATCCCACGAGGCGCGGAAGCATTCGGCTGCAGCTCGGCGATCCTACCCACGACGATGCCGTCCGTCGGGAAGTACGCCGACGGGGCCGTCGGGAGGGACGGGCCGTAGATTTTGGCCGTTCCCTCGAACGCCCGTTCGTACAGCAGGAGCGGGCCGATGTTCGTCGATTCGACGTAGCCTCGCACGCCGTAGAGGCTCGGATTCGAGAAATTCGCGCTGAGGTTCGGTCCGAGGGCCGGGAGAAACCCGCCGTAAAGCAGAACGTAGTCTGGACCCTGCGACAGGTTGAGCGGCAGGCTGCTCGCGAGACTCTCCTCGTTGCGCCCGAGCAGTTGGTAGGCGTGCGGGTCATTCGCCACCAGGTCGTAGACCTGCGCCGGTGCCGTGACCGTTGCCGCCGGAGGAATGACGCCGACGAGATTCTCTGCCCACGTCAGGCCGGGGATGATCGTCAAGGAATGGTCCTGGTAATCGTCCTCGAACGGGTCCCCGAGCCGGACCCCCAGGTCCGAGAGAAGCGGGTTGATGGGCACAATGATTAGATTGGCCGCCACCACCGCGGTCAAGATACCCGCCCAGAGAACGCGCGTGAGCCGAGGACGTCCTCGAAACCCTAAATGACGGGTACCGTGGCGGATCGGACGGGAGCCGTCGACTTCGAGCGCGGCCGGTACCGACGAGCTCGGTCCGAGCGGCACTCGCAGAAGGCCATAGGCGAGCCCGAGAAAGAGAGGAGCGGCCGCGACGAGGGTGTACTGGGTCCCCAGCTGGACGTACCGGTCCGAGTCCGTGAGGAACGTCCAACCGATCCAGGGTAACGATAGGATGAGCGCCCGCGGAGCCAGCAGCGGGATGAAGGCGACCAACGCATAGAGGATCACCCAGAACTCGAGCGTGTACAGCGTTTGGGAGCTGAGAAGTATCGTGCCGATGGACTGCGTCACCGGGCTGCTGCTATTGTAGAAAACTCCGGAGAGTCCCGGCTGGAGGAGTGGGGCGCGGACCCCGAGGAGATGGAAGCCCCAGACGTTGATGAACAGGAACAGCAGCACATAGGCGACGAGCGAGGCGAGCATGAGCCCGAGCGTGTAGCGAACGCCGCGCACGCCGAGGAGATCGCGCAGTCGGGCGAGCCCGGCTCGCGGCGGCGCCGGGGTGTCGGTGGGGCGATCGATACCGCCCCGCCACCGACTCCACGCGCCGACGAGCCACCTCTCGACGAGGGGAGAGAGGAAGAACGCCCCGATGAGGAAGGTGAAGATCGGCGCGACCTCGAGCGTGATGAAAGAGAGGAGAGCTGCGAGCAGACCGAGCTTGTAACGGCCCGTTTGCCAGAGCAGCGCGACGGTGAACAGCTCGACAGGCAGGAACGATTCCATGTGGAACGAGAAGGCCTCCCCTCCGAGGGTCGGAGCCCAGACGAGGTAGAGGCCCGCCGACAGGAGTGCTTTGACCGAAGACTGGGTGACCGCTCGAGTCAGCCAGTACAAAGGGAGCGCGGCAAGCGCGACGACGAGCGACTGGAGCACGAAGAGTACGATGGGCGAGGGAGCCAACGCGTAGACAGGAACCGCGGCGAACAGCACGAAGGACGGGTGCACGAGAAGGAAGGAGCACCGGGTCTTCACCATGCAATCGTAGGATTCGTAGAAGGGCGCCGGGTGTCCTCGAATCGTCGAGGAAAGGGCCTGCATGAAGATTGTGAGGTCGCCTGCGTTCCGGGTCTGGAAATCGAAGTACGAGACGATCCCCGCGTAGAGGGAGATTGCGAAAAATCCTACCACCAAGACGACGAGCCAGAATTGGGTGTCTCGCCACGCACGAGGTCGTGGGGCCCCTTCGCCGGCCGCGGCCACCAAAAGGTCCGGCGTTTCACCCGGGTCTACCACTTCGCTCCGACCTCCGCGGGGGTAGATTAGGACCGTTGGGCCGGACCGTCGGAGGGCAAGGTCGACCTCCGTCCCGGGCGGTGTCCAGCAATTTTCGTCGTCCCCCGACTCACCGTTGTCAACGCGGACCAGGAGGGGTCACACGGACTGATTGACTTAACCGCCAATCGGTCCGGCACCTAAGAATCATCCACCTCGTTCGGACTCCCCTTGATCGGGAAGCCCCACGCCAAGAATCTCTTCGCGCGCAGGCGGAGGGCGGTTGCCGCGGTATAACTCGATTCAGGGAGGGCTTCCTCGTTTGTGGTGCCGCCAAGTAGTAAGACGGCGTCTCTCTGGCCGTGCCATCTGTGGCCCGGGTTGACGCGCCGGTGTACAAGCCGTTGGACGGGGCGATGCGGGAGGGTACGGCATCCCTTCCCGGCGAGGGGCGAACGCAAGGTCGCGCTGGGCCTGCCCTAAGT
>JBARJD010000084.1:0-15141 GCA_049800095.1 Thermoplasmata archaeon
GGGTTGGACGATGCCCTCGCTCTTCATCCAACGAGGGAACTTGCGGAGCGGCCTGTTGAGCGGCGTGGTCGTTTTCGTGCTGCTTTACGTAGGGATCATCGCCGCCTACCTCCTCTATTTCCATGGAACGGACGGCGTCACCTTGGGCAAGCTCCTCTCTGCAACACCGTTAGTTTTTGTCCTCTCCCTGTTCAACGCGCCCAACGAGGAGCTCTGGTTCCGGGGGCTCTTCCTGAAGAGATGGGAGCGAGACGTGGGAGCGAGGTCGGCCAATCTGCTCCAAGCCCCGGCCTTCACGGTGGCGCACTACGTCCCGGAATTCACTCGGTTTGGGGACGCGTTCCTCATTTCGTTTCTTCTCTTGGCTTTCGCGGCCGCGATAGGGTTCGGTTACATGATGCAAAAGACCGGCAGCCTCCTCGGATCCTCGATCGCCCATATGGGGGCGGACGTGGCAATCTTCATGGCCGTCGTGCTCGGCATTACCTCTGCCGGCCTCGGTTCATGAATGACCCGGAAGCACCGTGGGCACGTTGATCGGCCGGACCGACGGCGCGGACGCTGGCGCGCTTTCGGTAGGTCCTTCGTAGGAAATCATCGCCCCGTCGAACACCACGCACCGGTTGGACATCGGGTCCCCTAAGCCCGGTGTTAAGAGATCGCACTAGACCCGGGTCGTCACCTTGGCTCGAATTGTGGTCCTCGATCGCTAATCGACCGAGAGCCGACCCAGAGCGGTCTAGACTTTTTGTTCTCTTCCGCGCCCTACGGAGGACGTAAGAAAGCCATGCCGAGCGCGATCCAGGGCCTGGAAGCAGTGACGATTCACGTGCGCGACGTCGAGAAGGCAAGGACGTTCTATCGGGATGTGCTCGAACTGGAGGAAGTTCGGCACGTGCCCCAACGGGGGGCCACCTACGCAATCCCTGGAAACCCCACGATACTGAACATGCATGTCAAGCAGCCCCAGGAGCAAGGACGCGAGCCGGGGACCGTGACGGGGCTGGTGTTCTCCGTCCTCGACATCACAGCCGCTTGCGAAGGGATTCGCAGGGCCGGTGGGAATATCACCGACGAGCCTGAGAAGATCACAAACCCCACGGGGACGTACATGAGGGCTACCATTGCAGACCCGGACGGGAACGAGTTCCTGTTCAGGATGCGCCTGCCAGGATAATCAAGCGAGAGGGTCTCCCTACCAATGGCCAACAATTCCCGGCCCCTCCCCTCCGCTGCCGTTCAATGGGCCCAGCGATCCCAGCTGTTGTGCTTATGAAAGAAGAAGTCACAGATTCCGCGATTACATATCGGGGCGTTGTCTATCCATGGCAATGTGACCACATGGGTCACATGAACGAAACGTGGTACACTGGTAAGTTCGACGAAGCCACATGGAACCTGTTTGCGCTCGCCGGCATAACTCCGACCTACATCCGCGAACAGAAGCGGGGCATGGTCGGAATACAGCAGAACATCACTTACAAAAACGAACTGGCCGCAGGTGACGTCGTAACTGTACGATCCCGCATCTTGGAGGTTAGGGAGAGAGCTATTCGCCTCCGGCATGAGCTAATCAACGACGAGAAGGATGAGGTCTCTGCGACGTCCGAGTTAACTGCAGTGCACCTCGATCTTCTCACTCGAAAGGCTTGTCCGTTCCCACCGAAGATACTGGAACGCGCAAGCGCCCTTGTCGTTACGTCAGGATTGTAAACTTTTAGCGCTTCTCCATTCCTTCTTGGGAGGATATGTGGGGCAGGAGAATATCCCGCAGCTCGAAGGTCGTTGTGCAGCGAGCCGCGTAAACCGGCTAACGTGATCGTACGGTTTTTCCGAACGGCGCGCGGCCAATGGCATGACCGCAGTCAGCGCACGGGCGAAGGCCTACCTCGAGGACCGGGAGGGGACACGTTGAGACATCCACATGACTGGTTTCCACGGCTTTGCCAAGGGGCCTTCGACATACGCCTTTACGAGTGCGGCGCTCTTTGGAGCTCTGGTTCAAGGGGGAGCCAATGACACCGAATCGTCGGCCGCAACCCATCTGGGAAGTGCGGTCGACGATAAAAGCACCGCTGCACTTCGTGTACCGGTGGTGCACCGATTACACTCCGCTGGACGGACGTTATTCGGGCGAGGGTTACCAGCGACGAATAATTCGACGATCTCGGCGCGAAGTGATTTTCGAGGACCTGTACGACACAAAACAGGGTTGGATTTGGATTCAACGCGTAGTGCGACTCCAGCCGCCCGATCGCTGGCATGCAGACTCGGTGGGAAGCGATCGCATGCTTTCAGTGGATTATCGTGTGTCCCGACTCTCTCCGACAACCACCCTGTTGACGTTACAAGCGCGGCGTCGGCCCTACGGTATCGGAACCAAGAACCCCCCTAAGCTTCTGTGGGAACGCTCCGTCACCGCAAACTGGGCAAAACTTGGCCGGGCCGCTGAAAGGGACTACAGCACAAGCATTTCCCAGCGGACACGAAAGTAGAACTCCAGTTCGGAGGTCTCTGGGAGAATGTCGTATGTGCGCTGAGAGTAAAATCCATCCGGCCTGGCGTGAAGCCGTCCTAAGGCGGTAGCAGCCTTATTCGGTGACCTTCACCTTCTCCGCGGCCGAAGAAGAGAGTTCATGACCGAGATGATGACCGCGGTGGCGGTGGACCAATTCGGTGCTGAATTAAGCGTCCAGAAGCTTCCGGTCCCGGCGGTGGGTCCGGGGGAGATCCGAGTGCGGCTTCGCGCCGCGAGCGTGAACCCCGTCGACTGGAATCGCGTGGATGGTCTAGGAAAGGACTTCGTTCCGTACGTATTCCCAATGATCCCTGGGATAGACGGTTCCGGCGTCGTGGAAACGTGCGGTCCTGGGACCAAGCGCTTCCGGCCGGGGGACGAGGTATTCGGTTTTTTCTGGTCGTTTCCCTGGGGGCGGGGAACCTATGCCGAGTATGTGGTCGTATCGGAGAGTCAACCCATTCTTAAGATTCCCTCCGGGCTCGACAACGTGGATTGCGCCGCAATTCCCGTAGCCGGCCTTACCGCGCTCACGGCGTTGGACACGTTCGCCCTCCTCCCAGGGGATTCGCTACTGGTTCATGGTGCGTCCGGCGGAATTGGTTCCTTCATCATTCCGTTGGCGTCGTCCGCGGGGGTCCGGATTGTGGGAACGGCCCGACCCGATGCGTTCGACTATGTCCGCGCCCTCGGCGCTGAGTCCGTTTTCGACTCTCGTCGACCGGATCTCCGGGAAGCGCTCCAAAAAGCCCAGGCCGAAGGATTTGACGGCCTACTCGACTTGGTGAGCAGGTCCGCCGAGGATTTTGCTCTCGTTGAGTCTGCTGTTCGGCCAGGGGGATTTTCACAAACCCCTCGCGGAAAGATGGATCCCAAGCTCAACCTTGACAGAGGTATGCGGCGGACGAATCTCGAGATCGAACCAACCGACGATAGGTTGAGTCGTCTGGCTACCGCAGTTCTCAAGAAGCGGCTGCGAATCCCCGTGACAGCCCGGAACCCTCTCGATCACGCACCGGAGGCCGTCCGTCGTCACCGTCAGGGCGGGGTTCTGGGTAAAACGGTCCTCGTGATCTGAATCCACCGACGAGGGCACCCCATCAGCGTGGCCCGGAACGGTGGCGGATTGAGTTAGAAGGCCCACCATCCGCAGGGGGGACAACCGATTCCTTCGAGTCCCGTCGAGGGGGGCCGTCCGAGGGCCGGATTCCCGGCAGGATACCCACCCTATGGACGAGCTCGCCGCTCGGACCGAGTTAGATTGGGTACCTTCCTTCGAATATCGGATCGAGCGACGGGTTCCTCCACCGCGATTAGGTTCGTTGTAGCCCATTGCTTTCGGAGTCGCAGCAACGGTGCGTATTCGGCGGAAGTGTACCAGGCCCGCAGCGCATCCATCGTAGGGAACTCATCGATCACCATGCCGGGGGGAGTCCAACTTCCCTCCAGCGCCTGAGGTGCGCCTGCATAGAGGGTGCGGCCACCGAATTTCCGGAGGAGCTGCGACTGCTTCTCCCCATACTCTTTCGCTTTGCCCCGATCGTGCCATTCGATCTGCACCACTAAGTACGCCGACAACAATGCTCCTTTGAAAGGGCCAACATCCAAGCGACTCATTACACCGCACCCGCCCTAACGCGGTGGTACCCTCATCCGAGGTCGGCCGGTCCGCGCGGCGGGATTTACGGTAGTTGTCCTCTGTGGAACGTAACCTCCACCTCGCTGACCCGCGCATCGAACCCATTCGAGAGGAGGGAAAGCCCATCGGCGTCCCATCTTCTCTCTCCAGGGCACGCCGGGGTCACGTCTCCTCCTCCCGAAGCAGGTTCAGGACGCCGTCGCCGCGGCATACGGCGGATCGGACCTGATCGACCGGGCTAGGGCAGATCCACGGCGAAGCCCGGCTGAAGATTTGTGGATGAGGAAACAGATGTTGGCGCGGTTACCGACGAATTGGGGCTCGAACGATTCCCGTTCCATGGTCATTCCAAGGAGGAGCGCCCACGATCGCTTGCGCCGCCCGCATGCCGAACCGCGTGGTGGCGTCCGCAAGTCTGGCCAGCGCCGCGCCCTTCACTACTCAACGGCTTGACAGGTTATACGATGAGGCTCGCCGCCTCAATTGCGATCAGCTGGAGCTCGACTCGGCAATACGGCCCGAGCATGATGATGTCTACCGGGTGTGTGTCTACGAACGACTGGCGATTCGTGCGATGCACTTTACCCACCCGTTGAGCTAATCCTCGAGGACGCCAACGGCCTGTTCCAAAGCCTTCGGCCGGTTCTTCGGAAGTCTTTCCCGACTGCCCAAATGCATCCGGGATGTTTCCCGTTAGTATCCTTTTCCTGGCGACGTTGGCATCGACTTGTTCACCACATCGAAGAGAGCGATCCAATTCCCATCGGGATCCTTCACAAACGCCACGCGGAGGCCCGTGGGAAGCTCGAAATCAGCGGACCCGCCCGCCCTCTCCACACCCTCTCGCCGAAGGTTATCCATGAATCGAGGGAGGTCCGCTACCCTAAACCCGATGTGGTCCAGTCCTTCGCCCGGCAGGTAGGGGACGGCGAACCTAGATTCCGGTGAGTACCAGTTCAGCTCGAGCTTTTGTCCGGACCACGGGTCCTGGAGTAGGACAAAGGCTCCCCTTCCAAGCGAGGAAATATCCCCTCGAGCAACCTCTGTCAGCCCGAAGAGCTCGGTGTAGAATTTCAGCGATCGGTCGAGATCTGTTACCCGAATCCCAGAATAACTCAGATACTTTTCGACCGCGGCCACTGTTTCATCCTCTCCGGTTCAGCGTACGTGCCTATCCTACGGACCGCAGAAGTGCCCCGTCGGCGCGTAGCATTGCCCCGCTGACGTAGCGCGGGGGGTCGCTCCCCAGGAAGATCTCCGCACGAGCCTGTTCCTCGGGAGTACCTCCCCGCCTGAGTGGAATGTCGCGTTCGAGGGCCGCCCGCCGAGCGGGATCGGCTGGCTCACCACGAGAAGGCTGGCAGCCTTGGCCCGTTCGCCAAGTGACTGCTCCTTGAGAAGTTCCGGCCGAGGGGGACGAGTATCGTAAAGGAGAGTGTCCAATCCGCCACAGTGACGAATCGTTCCGTCGAGCAGCCGATCGCGCTCGGATTGCTCGGAGAGGTTGGCGACAATGCCGTGGACATCGCCGACCGCCCTAAGTTCGTCAGTGGGCAGCCCGAGGCGCTCCGAGTTCAACGAGTTCACCACGACCTACGCCCCTACCGCAAGAAACGCTTGCGCCGCGCCGAATCGAATTCCTTGGCCGGCCGCAGTGACAAGCACTCGGGCGCCGGTGAGACCTGACGAAAGCGCCACGTATTCCCCCACGTGCTGGGATTCCTCCCGCTGCTAGGCCGTCCGTGCGAGGCATTCGACTTCGACGGGCACGTTGAATGGGAGCGCGGCGACGCCGATCGCCGCCCGAGCTGGCCTTCCGGCCTCC
The DNA here is from genome assembly GCA_049800095.1 of Thermoplasmata archaeon. Lineage (GTDB taxonomy): Archaea > Thermoplasmatota > Thermoplasmata > Lutacidiplasmatales > UBA184 > JAKIWV01. The sequence continues at coordinate 5,983 of JBARJD010000084.1, forward strand.
CCAAAGATCTGGATGAAGAGTTCCGTGGCTCCGTTGGCGACCTCGGGCTGGCGGCCGAACCCGGGGATGGATGCCACATACACCGTCACGCGTAGGATCCCCTTGACCTGGTCAATCGAGCCAAGCTGTCCGGCGAGGGCGTTCAGCACCTGGAGGGCCCCGCGGCGCGCGAGCTCCTTTGCGACGTCGACGGGCACGTCCCGGTCGACGAGGCCGGGCGAGACAGGTTTCCCGTCTTGAAGTACAATCTGGCCGGAAACCCAAACATGATCGCCGTCGACCACCGCGTGGGAGTAAGCCGCGACGGGCTTCGCTGGCGGGACGAGGGTGATTCCGAGCTCCTTTAGGCGCTCGGAGGGCGTGGGGGTCATCGATCACTCCTTGGGAAGGTGCGAGTGCGGCACATGGAAACGCTCAGCTATTGCGAGGATATGGAACTGCTACCGTCCCGGGGCGGCTTGACCGTAATGACCCTTCCAACAATTGCCCCGAACCAATGAGGAAGTTCTCCTTTGCCACGATTGACGTGTTTGCGGACCGACCGTTGCAAGGGAATCAGTTGGCGGTATTCCCCGACGCACGCGGATTGAACGATGGAGATATGCTCGCTATCGCGCGCGAGTTCAACTTGAGCGAAACTACGTTCGTGCTCCGCCGTGAGAAATCTATCGAGAACGCGAAGGGAATCCGGACCCGAATTTTCACGAAGAAGGAAGAGTTGCAGTTCGCAGGCCACCCTACGCTGGGGACCGCAGATGTCTTGCGAGTTATGGGCGAAGGGGACGAGGTGACCCTCGAGTTGAATGTGGGCCCGGTCCCTGTTCGCTTTTCCAAGCGGGGAGGTCAAGTGTTCGGGGAGATGACCCAGGCCGACGCGACCTTCGGGAGCGTCCACAACCGAGAGCGCGTGGCCAAGGCGATCGACGTACCGGTCCGGGAGCTCGACGGAACGCTGCCGGTCCAGACGGTCTCAACGGGTCTCCCGTTCGTCATCGTCCCATTCCGTCGGCTGGCGACGCTCCAACAATGGTCACCCAATTGGAGTCGAATGGAAGAGTACCTCAAGCAGACGGACGCCGGTTTCTTCTATGCGATCTGTCGGCAAACGGTTGCCCCGGACGCCCAAATCCATGCTCGAATGGTGTTCTATGGGGGCGACGATCCCGCGACCGGTTCCGCCGCTGGCCCGGCAGCAGCGTGGATGGTTCGAAACGGTCTGGTCGACCCGGGATCCCCCATCGAGGTTGAACAGGGGCTTGAGTTGGACCGACCGAGCCGGATCTACGCCCGTGCCGACCGGGTAGGCGACAAGATCACGAACGTTCGTGTCGGGGGGTTCTGTGCGCACGTTCTTCGTGGCGAACTCGAACTTCCGTAGCCTTTCTCAGAAGACGACGGTGTGGGATTAGTGAGAAGGCGTATCCGGTCGCAGTTCCCAGTCAAGGGCCGCTGAATCCGCCGCCGGCGCGCATAAAGTTGTCAAGAAGGCGTTTCTCCGCCTTCCTCAAGTGTTCCAGGGTCGTGGATTTTCCCCGGGCAAGAGCCTTCGCCACGTCCGCGGAATCCGCACGCTTCGGAATGTCATAGTAGCCGCTCCGGTACGCCGCGACGAGGGCTTCTCGCTGCTTCGGAGTCAGTATCTCCACGCGCGATACCGGGGACGGCCTCTGGAGGTCCGTATCCTCGACTGACAGCACCTTGTAGTGCATCTTGAGATTTCGCAACTCGGCCAGGAACTCCCGCATCTGGTAATTGGAGCCCACTACGGTGATGCGCCAGTTTTCGGGGGTGAGTTCGAACGCAGGATACATGGCTCCCCCCGTCAATGCTGTCAGGCGAGCCCACCCCGCTGTGGGTTTTCCCTCGATGTTGACGAGGCACGCTCCATCCGCGAGTCGGGCGAGGAGTTCGACTTTGGAGATCCCGATATGGCTCACCATCTGCGACGGGTGCACGGCCGGGTCCCGAAATTTGACACGGCAAATTCCCGCATAGGACTTCGTATCCAACCTAAACAGATGGAACACCCAAAATGACTCAATCACGCCAAGATCGGTCAGTCCTTCGAAACATTCCGGGCCCTGTCTCGGCACTTCCACGATGACTCGCTTCATCGCTACCACCCGCTCCAAGGACGGTCTCGCTGCGCCATCCTCCACGTCGTGAGGCGCATTTCGCCTTCCCGTTCGGGTCGTGGGAATCATGCGCTGGCCCCCGAGGCAGGAGGATCGAGAGGGTTCTTCGCCACGCACTCCGCCAATCGTCGCAGTTCCGCGACGAATGACGGCCACTTCGCTTCCCCGAACCGCTCCACGATAACTGTCTGAGCGGCTGCCCAATCCTGGTCCGCCCTCGCTAGGGTCTTTCGTCCCTCGGCAGTGACCGATCCACGGCGGGACCGTTCGTCGCTACCTGGCTCCAACACGATCCACTTGTTCTTCCGCAGGAGCGCGAGGGCACGGTAGAGCGAAGTTCGATCCATCGCTAGATCGTCCGCGACGCGGGACAAGGGCTCGTTTGGATGCCGAAGGACCGTTCGCATGACGGCGAGCTGGGTGATGTTGAGCCCCGACCCGGACAAGGCGGAGTCGTAGGCGCGCCCCAACACCCGCGCCACTTTCCTGACACTCGTGCATGCACACGGGCGCGGGACTGCATCGACGTCCATTGATGTATATACATCAATTAGGCAAATAAGCGTTTCTCCCGCCGATTTCCGTTTGGGGGGATTTGCGAGAAGGTGCGTGGCACAGCCCAGGACTCCGCGCCAGTGGTTGAACTTCCCTCGAAGTTCGCGTTCGGTGAGTCGCCGACCTCTTGCATTAGCGAACAGAGAGCCGCTCCGGCGCGGCTCGCAGGATTTAGGCGACGCGCTCCTGAACTTTTGCTGAATGTACGTCAATCGCGGACAGGAGAGATTCGTCCTATGACCGCGACTCCACCGGCAACCCTCGCCACCGCGGATGGGGCGGCGGTCACCTCCCTGCGTTCGATACGGGTTCTCGTCTCGGGCAGCGCCCTTCGGTGGTTCGGTTTCTCGTTCTATCTCTACTTCATCCTCCTAGCATTGCGCAGCGACTTTGGTCTCGCCTACGCCGATGCCGGTCTCGACATCGCAGTTGTCGCGCTGGTGACAGTTCCACTATCGCAGATCGGAGGCGGGTTCTCCGACTGGTTTGGTCGACGTCGTATGATTGTTATCACGCTCGCGGGGGAAGCGGTTGGGCTCGGGATTCTAGCCTGGGGTTTCACCATCGGCTCTCTCGTTGTAGTCTTTGGCGGACTCCTGTTGGCCAGGTCGTTCGGCACGATCGGCAGTCCTTCGACGTCTGCCTACGTCGCCGATTCTACCGAGATCGGGACTCGGGCGAAGGGCCTGTCTTGGGTCCGCGTGGCGAACAACCTCGGAGCGTTCGGGGGCGCGGCGTTAGCCGGCGTTCTGTTGACGTTCATTGCATATGGGCAACTCACCGCCGTGGCTGCAGGGATGGTTGGCGCGGCGGCGGTAGTGAACGCCGTTTGGTTGATGCCCTCAAGCTGGGACCGGTCAATTGTCCGGAGAGGGACAGAAACATCACCTTCGGCAGAAGATGGAGGTCCGAGTCTGTTCCGTCGGATGGGACAGAGAATGGGCTCGTCCTTCCGGCCGATCTGGCACGACCGAACCCTTCTCCTGCTGTTTCTCGCGTCGACGCTGATCTTGCTCATGCTGTTCCAAATATACTTCGCCTTCTCAACATTTGGTCTCATCTACCTGGGGATCCCCTTCGGAATCCTGGGTGCGGCTCTTTCATTGAACGCGCTGATTCCCGTGGTGGGCCAAGTTCCGGTCACCGCGGCGCTCGCCGGACGTTTTCACACACGCGTGGGAATCTGGGGGGCGGTGGTCTACGCCCTCTCATTCCTCGCGATCGGTCTCGACGCGGAGGTTCGGGTAGAGGTCGTGCTGGTCTTCATTGTCGTGATCGTCATATCGACTATCGGTGAGAACATGGTCTTCCTTCCCCTGTTCACACTCCCTGTCAACATCGCTCCGAAGGGCTCACGAGGCACCTACTCGGGAGCCATCACCACGGCGTCGTCAGTTGGGCAGATCTTTGCTCCGATCCTCGCCGGTGTGGCGCTGACCTTTGCGGCCCACCCGCTCGTAACCTGGGGAATTCTCGCGATGCCTGCACTGCCGGCGATCATGATCCTCTGGTACCTCGATTCTCGAATTCCGCGGGAGCACAATCGCATATGAGTGCTGAGCCAGCGTTGCGAGGATTCCGGATAAGACGGAAGGACAAAGGCGTGAGCCGACCCCGCGACAGTTGCGCGCCTGCGTGCGCGTTCGATGGGCGACCGCGATGAGCGCGGGACCGATGGCCAAAGTCGGTACGAAGCGCTAGCCTTCGTAGCTGACAACGAGCTCGGGGAGTTTTGGCGGAGGCTGAGCCACGTCAAAACCGAACAGCTCCTTGACTTCTTCACGGACCCAAACATCGAAAGGGTCCGACGACTCGCCCAACATGGCAAGGGATCGCGCCGGGTCCGGTCCGTCGACGACCATGATTACTAGCGGCCCTGCGGGGCCACTTTGGAGGAACCAATGTTCCTTAACGAGCCCGAGACGCTTCTGGGACTCCCGAAACGCCTGCCGCCGCGGCCCCGCAAGCTCAGCGCAAAATCGATTGAACCTCGCTTCGCGACCCTGCAGAAGTGGCAAGGCGACCCCTTGGGCCGACACGAGCTGACCCACGCCCGAACTAAGCAAAGAGGGTTTCCGGCACAGGGTTGCGCTGGCCCCCTACGGGATGCCAAACAGAAGCCATCTGTTTTCGTGCTCCGGGTCGGGGCCCTGTGCGGGAGAGTGCTCAGCCACGTGTCTAGGGGCCGCGAGAGCTTCGTGAAGGGCGCGTGGTCGAGGCCTGACCACGATGAGCCCAACGACTGAAGCAAGAAGTGCCGTGGATTGACTCCTGGGCGAGACGCGATCAACTGCCGAACCCGGTGTTCGGGAAAGGGTTAGACCGGGCGATTCCGATAAATTTCGTCAACTAACGAGCGAGCCGACCGGACTCGACTAGGCGTCTCGTTCGTCTCCAAACCTTTTTGGCGCCCGTGGGGTCGTGGCGGGGCGAGCGAATGACCCATCACGACACCCATCCACTTCGAATCCGCTGGCCGGACGAAAGTTCGACGGAGGTGCCCTCCGGCACCCCAGCGGGCGAGGCTCTGCGCCTCTGGAATCCAGAACGAACCAAAGGTGCCCTGGCCGCTACGTTCGAGGGGCAACCCATTGATTTGGCTCGACCGCTGACGCGCGATGGTGCGCTCGCCCCTCTGTCGTTCAGTGATCCTGCCGGGAGGGATATTCTCCAGCACTCGGCGGCCCACGTTGTCGCCAAGGCCGTGACCGAACTCATTCCCACCGCCCGTCCCACGGTCGGGCCCCCGACGGAGGACGGGTTCTACTACGATTTTGAGATGCGTCCGCTCACCGCCGACGAACTGCCGGCTCTACTGGCCAAGATCAAGGAGACCGTGCAGCGGAAGGACCGCTTCGAGCGAAGCGAGGTGTCCAAGTCGGAAGCAGTAGCACTGTTCGAAACGAACCCCCACAAACTTCGGTACATTTCGGAGGTGCCGGAGAACGAGCCGGTCTCGGTGTATCGGACGGGCACGTTTACCGACCTCTGCCGGGGGCCGCACGTTCCCGATGCCGGGTGGCTCGAGGGACTCCACATCCTGGGTTTCTCGGCGATCTCTCCGGAATCCGTGACGCCCGGTGCCACCTTCCAGCGCATTCGGGGCATTGCGTTCCCGACCCGTGCCGAATTGGATGCGTACCTAAAGCGCCGGACCGAGGCGGAAGCCCGGGACCACCGGGTCCTGGGCCCGCGTCTCGAACTGTTCACTTTCTCCGACGAGATCCCGGGGTTTCCGTTCTGGAACCCGAAGGGCATGATCGTCATTCGGGAGCTGGAGAGGTTTGTACAAGAGCATCTGGCCAAAGCCGGATACTCGGAGATCCGGACCCCGTTGGTCTATCCTCAATCGGTGTACGAAACGAGCGGCCACTGGGAGCATTACCGCGAGAACATGTTCCTCACTACGGTGGATGACCGTACCTTCGGGATCAAGCCGATGAACTGCCCGGGCGCGATGCTCGTCTTTCGGTCCCGTTCCCGCAGCTATCGTGAGCTCCCGATGCGACTCGCCGAGTTCGCGCCTCTCCATCGACTCGAAGCAAGTGGCACCATTCATGGGCTGACCCGGGCGCGCGAGTTTGTTCAGGATGACGCGCACGTCTTCCTCTCGGAAGATCAGATCTCCGCCGAGATCGACACGTTGTTCCAATGGATCCGACGCGCGATGGGCACGTTCCGCTTGGAGTGGACGGCCGAGCTCTCGACCCGACCGGCCAAGTTCCTCGGCACGCCGGAGACGTGGGACCGAGCCGAGTCGACGCTGAAGAGTGTGCTCGACGCGTCCGGCGCGGCCTACAAGGTATCCGTAGGGGAAGGTGCGTTCTACGGCCCGAAGATTGACATCCATATCCGGGATTCGCTCGGGCGTTCGTGGCAGTGTGGGACGATCCAGCTCGACTTCCAGATTCCGGAGCGGTTCGGCTTGCAGTATCAAGGGACCGACGGGACCCTCCACACGCCGGTGGTGGTCCATCGAGTCATCTTGGGCTCGTGGGAGCGATTCTTCGGCGTGTTCCTCGAACATTGTGCCGGCTGGCTGCCGCCGTGGCTCTCACCCGTGCAGGTCCGAATTCTGCCCGTCACGGAACGACAAGTGACGCGCGTACGGGAACTTGCGGCCGAATGGCGGAAAGCTGGACTTCGGGTTGAACCCACCGATAGTCAAGACACCCTCTCGAAGAGAATACGGGAAGCCGAAGTGGCCCACGTGCCCTACATCGTCGTAATCGGTGAGCAGGAGGTCGCTGCTGGGACGGTGGCGCTTAGGGTGCACGGCCAGAAGGGCCAGCGGAGCCTGGCCCCCTCGCAAGTGGCAGAGCAGATCCGGGCAAAGATCGCCGCCCGGGAGTACGACCCCTAAGCCCGGGTCCGCGGAGAATTCTATACCTTCGACGCCGTCCGCCTCCCGTGCCGGCGGCCGGTAAACTAGCCCTTCTCGGCGCCCCGTTGCGCAGTTCTCTCGCCACGGAGGGCACAGAAGCGGCCTCGGCTCCGATGCGGGCCTTCGCAGTGTCGGGCGCGGGCCTAGCGGGTGTTGAGGTGTCCGACATGGGGGAGATTCCGGTGCCGCTCCCAGGAACGACCGACTTCCTCTCCGGAGGGCCGGTCCCGAAGAACGAGGGCCGTGTTCGTGAATCACTCCTGACGGTCGCGTCCCGCGTCGCCGCCAGCACGCGCACGGGAGCCATCCCGGTCGTATTCGGAGGAGACGCGACGATCCTGCTGGGGCTCCTCGCCGGACTTCTCGACGGGGGTTCGCCGGCCCCCCGATTCGGTCTCCTGGCCCTGGACGGGGCCGCTCGCTTCCGGACCGCCAACGATACCCCCGGAGGAGACCTGAGCACCATGGTCCTCGCGCTGGTAACGGGCCGGGGTCACCTCTCCATGACCCATTTGGCTCGGGACCGGTTTCCCCTCCTCCAGGAAACGGACGTGCTCCTTGCCGGCGTCCGCGACGCATCGCCGGCCGAGGCCGCCACGCTGGTCGAAAGTCGCGTGACGCTTCTCACTCCCGACCGTTTGCAGGGGAGTGGCGGTGAGGCCCTCTTCATGGGAGCTTTGGGGCGGCTGGCCCAACGCGCCGGAGACGTGGTACTCCATCTCGACGTATGCGTGCTGGACCAGGACCAATTTCCCGTGGCGGCCGGCGTGCCGGCGCCTGGGGGCCTCTCTCTCGAACGGCTCAAATCGCTCGTCGGAGAGTTGTCCGCATGGAATTCGGAAGGAACTCTCCGCCTCGCGGGCGTCTCGGTCACCGGCGTGGACGCCCGAAAGGATCCCGGAGGCGTCCGAATGCATGAGCTGGCGGGATTCGTTCTTCGGTTGTTCGGACGACGCGGAGGCGATGCGACTTAGGAGTGGGTGTGCACCGGTCCACGGACGGCTTCCCGGCGGGCGACGAGCAGCGCCGCATCCAGCTCCGCGCTCTCGAGGTGATGCGCGTCGCGGAGGTGCTCCCGCATCCGCTGGAACTCCATTGCGCGGGCGCATCGGGGGCAGCTGGTCCTGAGCATTCGTCGGCTCGGTCGAACGGCGCTCGTCTGCATAGGCCGATGAAAGAGGGACGGTGCAGTATGAAAATCCTCTCCCCCGACGGAAATCACCGCCGAGCGGAGGTCCCGCGCCCTCGGTAAGTGTTTAATAATTGTCGGACAGCCCGACCCTCAGTCCAGGGAACCGACCGTGATGTTCACGCCCTTCCAACTCGAGATCTCCGTTCTGGTCGCCTCCCTGGTGGCCCTCGCGTATGCCGCGATTCAGACGGTTCTCGTCTTGCGGGAACCGGAGGGGGACGAGAAGATGCAATCCATTTCCCTCGCGATCCGCGAGGGCGCCGTGGCGTTCCTTCGCCGAGAGTACACGACGGTGTTCGTCGTGGCGGCGATCCTGGCCGTGATCATCTTCGCCGGTTTCGCCAGCGCGGAGGGGGTGAGCTTCGCCGGCGACCTCGCGGCCGGGTTCGTACTCGGCGCCGTGGGGAGTGCCTTGGCGGGCGCGATCGGGATGCTGGTGTCGGTGCGCGCCAATGTACGGACGGCTGCTCATGCTCGGGGAGGGAACCTCGCCGCGACCATGCGGTTCGCGTTCCGGGGTGGCTCGGTGACCGGTCTTTCTGTCGCCGGCTTTGCTTTATTGGAGCTAGTGGGTTTTTACATGATTCTGGGTGGGAATGTCTTGGCGATGGTAGGGCTCCTGTTCGGGGCCTCGCTCATGAGCCTCTTCGCGCGGGTCGGCGGAGGGATCTACACGAAGGGTGCCGACGTCGGCGCGGACCTCGTCGGCAAGGTGGAAGCGGGAATTCCGGAAGACGACCCCCGCAACCCGGCGGTGATTGCAGACAACGTGGGGGACAATGTCGGCGATTGTGCCGGCATGGCCGCGGATCTGTTCGAGACGTACGTCGTGACCGCGATGAGTGCCATGCTGATCGCGGCCCTCATCAAGACCGGCGCGACCTACCCGATCC
>JBARJD010000085.1:0-25453 GCA_049800095.1 Thermoplasmata archaeon
GGCCCAATCAGCAGAGCTACGACCTCGCCCAAAATGAGGGGTACCGGCTGTTCGGCACGCTCCTCCGAGACCTGTGCGCAGGAATCCCCGAGCCGGAGCGGGATCCTCACATGGCGGGCCGGCCTCCGATCCCCCTACGGGAACTTGCTTACTGCGCCGTCCAGAAAGCCTACATTGGTTTCTCGTGTCGACGGTCCCAGGGCTTCCGCAACGAGGCCGCCGCAAAGGGGCAGCTGTCCGATGCCTACTATTGGGACACTCCGTCCAAGTTCCTGTGCCGGGACGACGTGGGTCCGGTCCTCCACGATCTCCTGGCACGCGCAGCCATCCCTCTCATTGGGGTCGATACGGCCTGTGCCATCGACTCATCCGGGTTCCGGACCACACGCTTCCACTACTACAACCACGAAAAGTACCAGCCGACTCGGAAGAACATCTGGCTCAAGGCCCACATCTTGGCGGGGGTCCAAACCCACGTGGTGCCCGTCCTTGAGATTACCGAGGGGTCCGCAGGCGACTCTCCTCGATTCCCCGCTCTGCTGAAGCGGGCGGTCGATGCCGGCTTCGCGATCAAGGAGGTCTACGCCGACAAGGGCTACCTCGCTCGGAACAACTTCGAGGCTGCGACCGAACTTGGCGTTGATGCGTTCATCCCGTTCAAGGTCAACTCCACGGGCCAGTCTCGGGGGAGTTCGATGTACCACAAAATGTTCCTTTTCTTCCAGTACCACAGGGAGAAATTCGACCAGCACTACGGCCAGCGAGCTCAAGTCGAGACCACCTTCGGCGCCATCAAGCAGAAGTTCGGGGAGGCGCTCTGGTCGCGCAACTTCACGGCTCAGGTCAACGAGCTTGCCGCGAAGCTGGTCGCTTACAACATCACCGTGCTGATCCGGCAGATGTTCGAGCGCGACCTTTTGCCCGACTTCTTGGGGCCTCCGGAGAAGCCCCCGCTGCTCGTCCAGCCCGATGTGGCGCGGCCAGTGCTACCGATCTTGTCGCCAAATCACGGAGGTCTGGCCGGGCCTGTCGCGCAATCCCCCTACCTCGAGAATTAAAACTACACCTGCTTTTCAGAGGCAGTTGTAGAAGAATCTCTGACGTGTAGAAGAATCTACTCGGGCTGTAGATTGTTCCCGAACCAGAATTCCATGAACTTCAGGCCACCGGGCTTCTCCTGCTCGGAATGCTAAGCAAGTTTGGCGGTTGTATCCAACCCTGGTTCACAGAAGGGGTCCAACAACGGTGTAAGTCAGGTCTCCGTTGACTGTCACGACCGGCACCGAGCCTGTCTGCGCGATGGCGTTGATTCCGAGGCAGAATGTATAGCTTGCAGCGGTCGAGTCGACCTTGAAACTGGCCGATTGGCCGCCCCAAGTTAGACCGCTGTACACGGTTGAGCCTGCCGGGTCCTGGACCTTGAGAGTAGTGGGGTTTCCGTTAGGTACGTACCAGTAAAACTCGTAGATACCCGTGTGATAGAACACGGTCGAATCGCACGAGCTAGTGGTGGAGTTGGTTGGGATCGGAATGACTACAAGGTAGTTCTCGGTTCCCGAATGCGGAACCGGTGCAAGAAAGAGAAAACCTGGAACGGCGAGCGCGATGACGAGAACGATCGTTCCGTAAACCCATCGGGATCGCGAAGGAGCTTTTCGCCACCAGCTAGCTGATGTCGGGCTGTCAGCCTTCATCTTCCTTCGTCGTTAGGAAGGTCGTTCTGTCGATAAATCCCCTTCCAGAAGGTCAGGTTGTAGAGAAATCCTCGCCATCTGGAGGATTAATCTACAAAGCCTTTTCAGAGGCAGTTATAGAAGAATCTCTGACGTGTAGAAGAATCCCCTGGGGCTGTAGCTTAATTCACAGATCGGTCGGTGGGATGCTCGTCAAGCCCCGGAATCGGTGACGAGGTAACAGCATCTAGGCCCCTAAACGCGGGGTAAACTCTTGAAGGAGACCTGTGTTCCGGGCCAGGAGTGGGACTGCGCCGCTGGACCTTGCAGGCAGTTCAACCAACGACTGGCAGCGTCCCCGCAAGGAGTTCTGTTCCTCCTGTCAAAGGATCCTGGTGAGCAGGCGGGTATCTGCTGCTGGTTCTCGGAGGGGCGGGAATTGTGCTCCTTGCCGTCGGGGACCTTGGGGTGGTTGGGCACGGGCAATACTCAGCGCTCAACACCATCGTGACTACCGCAGGCAGCGCTCTGATAATCGCGGCAATCGCGGCGGCAACCGTCGAGCAGCTGTTCTTCAGGCGAGTATCCTCTATGGTTGCGGCGGCTTTGGCTCACATTGAGCGTTCAGCCAAGACCCTCTACGTGGAAAAGTTCTTTGTTGATAAGTATGGACAACGGAGCTGGGACATCATCCGGCCCAATATCGTCCAGGTTTAGGATCGGATGGTGTGCGTGGACTTCGACTGCCGCACGGATATCGCCCCCGCTCTTGGCGGCGGCACTGACCTTGCAACGGACCGCACTTACGAGGTGTTTAACGAATCGAAGGATGCGCAGCCTTTCCCGGCCTAGTATTACTAGACAGCATCACTCTCGAAGCTGCGTTTGATGGTGCTTTATGCTGGCGGGAAAGAAGTGGATCGAGCGGGTGAGAATTCCGACAAACAGCCACCGTCCTTCGTCGGATTCATCAGACGGGCTAGAGAGTGTCGAGGTGCCCCTTGGAGGAATGTGAAAGATATGTCCAAGGGCGGTGGCGGCGGTGGCCGCAGCTCGGATGGCCAAACATCGGACGCGATGAACCCAAACAACCCTGACTACCAGCCGTCCCAAGACAAGACTTCGAAGCAGGGGATCCCCAACAACGATGCCTAACTCAGCCCGCGGGGGAGCCGTGCAAGGGCGAAGAGGACGAGTCGCGGGATCTACTATCGCCCCCGGGTTCTGCCGGGGGCTCTTGTTTTGACTCGCCAGCGCGCCCTAGCACCTGCCCTCACGAGAACGCCGCAAACCGCGAGCCCTCACCCCAGAAGATCAGGGCCCGAAAGTCCCCGGTATGTTGCAGCGCCGGGACAGGGGAATCCGACCCTTGGGCCGCTCCTCAGTCAGATCGACGTGCCAGCTCCCAAAAGACCAGAAATGGGGCCACTACCCACGAGAGGGCCGCAAGAGTCACCGTCAGAGGTGTGATGCCGGCGGATGCCGGGGTCAGTCCCGCCTGCTGGAAAACCGGGAGAGCCAACGCCTGAAGGAGACTCGCGAAATCCACGGGGTTCGCGAACTCGAGATGCACGTAGCCAGGCTGGAGTTGGGGAAACATTTCAGCACTGATGCTGCTGCTAAAGCCGGTTGACAGGGCAGGGTCCAGAACGAGGGGTTGCCAGAGGACCGAAACGATGACCCACAACACAATTCCAGTCGCGAACATCACGGTGGACGATGTCGTCAATCGAGAACACACCAGGATGATACCGAGCATCGCGAGTCCCGGGACCAATAGGCTCGCGACGATCAACACGTACAGAGGTCCAGAAAAGACAGCGAAGCCCGTCCTCCACGCTGCCGCGTCCATGACCGCGACGGCAGCTACTATCGCTATAGCTAGTGTTGCGGCCCCGGCAGTGTATCTTGAGAGCGCGACATTGGAGCGAGAGAGGGGAGAACTAAGCAAGAATTCGAGCACGCCGTTAGACCGATCTTGCCCGTAAGCACGGAAGGCGACGAACACCGCCACTATGGGAACAACGAGACCCATTCCTCCCTCAGCGAAGTCGAATGCCTGAAAGCCCGACGGCAAAGGAGGCGGCGGTTGTCCTACCAACGAAAGTTCAGAGATTGGGAAGGAGGTTGAAGCGAGTAATCCAGCGGTCGTGTTGAAGACCTCGACAAGAACTGAGTCCTTTTCGGACGCGGCCGGGGGCAGTTGTAGTGACAGGGCCTGGTCGTAGGTGGACAGAGTGCCAATGGCAGTCATTTGAGAAGGGGGAAGGTAGGTCGTGTCCGAGCCGTTGACCAGCACGGCGAAGTAGACTCCGAACCCACTCGGCAGGGAATCGTTCGGTCCGACTGCGAACACGATCAGCTTGTCCGGCCCCGAAGAGGGGTTCGGACCCACCGGATAAATGGGGGACCCGAGACCAGTCAACGACACGACCTCTCCCGGTGCGAGCCAGCCGAGAGACCCGGTCGCGGTAATTCCGCTGTTGGGGTACGACGAGTCGTAGCTCACCGTGTAATTTCCATCCGGAAGGCGAAAGACAAGTTGGCAGCGACCGTCCTGACTCGTGGTCGAATTTACGCTGGGATACGTGAGTTTTCCACTCATGAACGTCGCAGTCTGGCCAACCCCTGCAAGCGGGTTGCCTCGGCCGTCGGAGGTGAAGATGGAGAGGTAGTAGTTTCCCCCGCTGTAGAACGCATATCCCGAGTTCTTCAAGACCGTCGACCCTGCCGCGGGTTTATTGGCGGCTAACTCGGCATAGAAGGTGGCGCCGACCACCATCATCAGAACGACGACCGCGAGTGTGGTAAGCGTTGCGAAAGTGAGACGAAGATCGTAGATGGATGCGCTCACCCTGGTTCACCAACCAGATGCATGAAGTATTCTTCCAAGAACCGGTAGTCCTGGGTAAGTTCCCTCACGCGGTAGCCCGCAGCAACGAGCCGAGCCGTCAGTTCCTCGGGCGAGATGCTCGGGTGTTCGATGACGAACTCTTCGCCCTCTTGGCTCGTTGGGCCAAAACGCTCCAGCAGTTCGTACACCCGCGGATCGGCGTTGGTCAACCTCACGCGGACGGCTGTGGAGCCTGCTTTCGAGAGCTCATCTCGGGGTACTATGGAAAGGAGTTTCCCATGATGGAGAAATGCGAACCGGTCCGCGACTTGCTGAAGCTCGGAAAGTATGTGGGAGGAGAGCAATATCGCCTTGCCGTCTTTTCGGAGAGCCTCAATCGTTTGTCGAACTAAACGGACGCCCTCTGGGTCGAGCCCGTTGAGGATCTCATCCAGGAGGAGTGTTGACGGCTCAGTGAGTAAGGCTCGGGCGAGGGCCAGCCTCTTCCTCATCCCTTGAGAGAACGTTCGGGCACGGGTGTTCTCGTAGTCTCGGAGACCAACTTGGTCGAGAAGCTCTCGGATCCTGTTCCTCGGAAGCCGCTGCGTCTGAGGGTAGTAGCCTGCATGATGGACAAGAACGTCGAAGGTACGTGCCTCGTAGGAGAAGACGGGGTTCTCTGGGATCCACCCGACACGGGCACAAGCAATGCCTTTCTCCGTTCCTAGATCCTTTCCGTCGATATTGATTCGTCCCGATGTGGGAAGGGCGGCCCCGCAGCTTAGTCGAATGAGCGTTGTCTTCCCGGCACCATTTAGGCCGACGAGGCCAACAATCTCACCATCTCTCACCTCGATGGTAACACTGTCTAACGCCGGCTCAGCCCGGCTGGGGAAGGTCTTGGAAATGTTCTCGCATGTGAGCATGTTGAAACCTTACTGTCTGTAAGAAATATGAGCATCGCTGTGTTTAACCCTTGGAACCAATTGAGCCGACATCTGTCAGCGATGGACTTCGGCTCGAGCTGACCCTTGTCTCCAGCAAAGAAATGGTTTGGCGGGGAGGTCGTCCCACCTCCCCGCGCCGTTTTTCCGCTAACGGTGACTGCCGGCGATCATACCGGACTTGGATGCTACACGTCGATGTATTGGAAATAATCCCCACAGGGCGTGCAGAGTGAGCCAGTCCCGCCCATGTCGATTACAGCCGAGGCATAGTCTCCATTGGAATTGTACGGGCCGTTAGTGTACGTCCAGAACTGGATCCCGAGGTCTGACTCGTACTGGCTGGTGGAATATAGATAGACGGAGCCTGAAAACGACTCCGCGAACAACTTGTCAGACCAAACCGGGTAGCTGCTCCCCAGGCTATCTAGCTTGACGCCATTCACGCAGGAAACCGAAGCAGTAGACAGGCTCGCAATCGTGGTGTACTGATTCGTGAGGACCCAAGTGCCGCTGGTGCTGTCATACACGCCGTTGTAGAGCGAGATGGTCAGGTTCGCGGACCATCCGGCGACACAGTGAACAAGCTCCACCCATGAGTAGTTCAGCGTTATGGCGACCTCATAACTCAAACTGTAATACCCTGAAGTGGAAGGCGACCACAGCACTCCGCTTGAGGCCGAACCCCAGGCATCGCTGTACTGAACTCGCAATGCACTGTTCGAACTGCAACCAATCGAGTTCGTCGACTCGGTGCTCTGCAAGCCCTGAACGAGACCGTTCGTCCCAGGCTTGGTCATACCGTAATGATCGAAGCCAGAGCACGGTGCGTGGCCGGTAGTGCTTTGATCTCTGTTCGACCACGGGTAACCGAGAGTGATCGTACCCTGACCCATCGCTGGCGCCGTAACAAGGACTGCCGCAAGGACTGCCCCCGCAATGGCGAGAAGTCCGATCCGGTAACGCCGCCCCCATTTGCGCATTGTCCCCCCTTGACTATTGTTCATGTTTTCTACCTCTGATACGCCTCCAGCATTGCATAGGTCGCGGCCTTCCTCGGCCTTGTTGTTGCGGCTTTCGCCGCGGACGCATGCAATGGCCGTCAGTTTAATCACTGATGCCAAAAAGCACGTCCTTGGGTTAATCGCTAGGCTCCGGGTTGCGTCAGCGGACTTGCCCCCAGCGCATATGAGCCCAACGAGAGCAGCGTAACGACCTCTACATGCTACACCGAGTGGACCCCCTATCGACCACACGCGAATTGACCCCCCGGAAGCCGGGAGGAAGGACCGGTTTGTGGGGACGGCACGGGAGTCTCCGAAGTTGGTGATGCGACTCAACTACGAATCCGCCGTCCATGAGTCGACGAATCAGATCGAAGCTTGGTGAGATTGGTCTTCAATCCAAGCCGAGGAACCGGGGAAGGCGGGACCTCGCTAACAACGACCGCGCCCCCCCTCCGGGAGCAACGCCCTGTTCGAAGAACAGTGCCGGCCAGTTAATCAGTGGTGCAGCCGCGATCCGCCTGCCGAATGACGTTAGAAAAACTCTCTTCTCGAACGGGAACCGAGGCGCTTGCGAGCGTTCAACGATACCCGCAGACACAAGCGTCTCGACCGCCCGGCGCACTGTTCCGCGGTCCAATCGTATCTGGCGATAAAGCTCTGAAAACCTGAGTTCGCCAGAAACGTAGAGGGCGAGAAGGACTTGGAGTCCACCCGCTCTATTATCGATGACCCTGACTTGGGTTATCATGCGCGGGTGCATTAGCCGGTCGCGAAGCACGATCGGCTTGGCCGAGGGTATCCGCCGTAGCCTCCCCCCACGTCAAACATCCCCCTGAGGCCACCCGGCAGCCCCAGCTGGAAACGATCGTAAGCGGGTTGGAAAAGTAGAACATGTACAGGAGAACGCCCCGTAGCTGATGAACCTTGGCTGCGTAGAGTAGGGCTCCGAAAAAACGGTGGCAGACCCGCAAGGCTCAGGTGAAGAATGACCTGACCACGTCGGGGCTGCTATGAACGCTAAGAGGCGGCTATGTGAGGTTGCCCAGAGTCACATTCTCAGACAGCATGAACCGCCCAGTTTGTCTGACAAACGGCTTATTGCGGTACTGTCAGACGAATTTGGGGACGACGCCGGAATTTGTGGACTGTCTATCTTCAGAGGGAGTTGTAGAAGAATCGCTGACGTGTAGAAGAATCAGATTCCCTCCGTTTCCTCTCAGCCGTTCTCGGCATTCCCGAAGATAAAGTTACAGTGACGTTTCCAGCCGACCTGGGCCCCGGTCCAATCGGTCGACGGATTTAGGTTTCCACAACACCGCCACAATGACCGCCCCGAGAGGGACCGCCGTCAGGTAAACCCAAAGATCAGTGTACGTGCCCGAGAGGATCGCCGGGGCGAGCGTGCGCGCGGGGTTTAGTGAACTCCCAGTCCAAGGTCCAATGAAATAGGTGGCGAGCGCGACGACGGCGGGCGGCAGAAGAATCCGCCAACGGCTGCGTCCGGCGCCATAGTCGGAAAGGACGAACACGGCGGCCACTAGCGTCGCCGTGAAGGCCAGCTCAGCAGGGAACGCTCGGAGAACGTCGCCTTGGGCGGGCACGGTAGATCCGAGGTGAGCGACGTCGCCGAGGGTGACGAGGATGAATAGGCTGCCGACGAACGCTCCCGAGAACTGGCCCAGAATATAGAACGGGGCCTCCCGCCAGTCGATACGGCGGCTGGTCGCGAGCGCCAGAGTGACGATGGGGTTGAGGTGGGCGCCGGAGATACCAATAAACAGGGCGATTGGGATGAGGACGGCCAGAAACCACGCTCCCGTCAGAAACAAAAGCGAGATTCGGTCCAATCGAGCGGATGCGACAATCGCACCGGTTCCGATTCCAACGAGAAGGGCCGTCCCCGCCATCTCGGCGGCGACACGGCTCCAGATTGAGCGGCTCACCGTGGTCCGCTACGACGCCGGTCCACCTCGCGCCGGTCCGAGAGGACCAGCTCGGTTCGGAGCCCTCCGATGCGGGTTCTGATCTCGTCCCTCACCGCCCGGAATCCGGTATCGTCCAGCTTCGCCGGATCCGGTAAAGCCCAGTCCCGGAGCTCGAGCGACTTGAGGTGGGACGGACAACTGGCGTCATCGAGGCAACCCATCGTAATCCGGACCTTCGATTGGTCGATGAGTTCAGTCGAGAGGAGCCGAGGGGAGTGTTCCGGGAGCGTGAAACCCCGCTCCGCCAACATCGGTTTTGTGCGCGGGTTTGCGGACCCGGCTGGGTTCGTCCCAGCAGAGGTCGCCCGCCAGCCGGGAGGGGGATCGAAGTTGAAAATCGACTCCGCCATCAGCGATCGACACGAATTCTCCACGCAGACGAACAGGACCAGTTTTTCGGGCATCAACCCTGGCGGGTGCAACAGCAGCAACAACAGCAACAGCAGCGATCGCTGGGTCGGTCACAGCACCAGGTTTGACAGGTGGGTTCCGGCATGGTTTCCTCGACCACTTCAATATGTGAAGCGCTGATAAGGCGCCGCTACGTACGGTCATAGTGTCGCAATCCCGCCCCTGCGAACTCGCGTGCCCCTGCCCGCCCATCGGACTCATCGATGTCGTGGGGAGGAAGTGGGCTGTGTGCGTTGTGTCCCTACTGGGAAAATATGGCACTCTCCGGTTTGGTCCGATCCAGCAGTGTCTATCGGGAGTTAGCCCAGCCACGTTGACGACCACGCTCCGTTCCCTGGAACGAACCCGGCTCATTCGTCGAGTGCCGAGCGAGGGACCCCGCGGGCCGGTCCGGGCCTACGCCCTCAGCAGTTCGGGCTCGTCACTCTATCAAGTTCTGCTTCCGCTCGCCGGATGGCTCCAATCGAAGTGACACGATCGGCTGACGAGTGGAACTCCGTTGCCACCGTTGGCCTGGGGGCAATCGCCGCGAACGGTCACTTCGCCAGTTCGTTGATCTCTCGGGTCCCGAGGATATGCATCGGGGGGCCCTGAAGCGCTACCTGAATCATCGCGCGTCCCATCCGCTCGGTCGTCGTCACGGAGTTCGGGGCGAGCGCCTTGGCGATCGGGATGAACGGCCACATCAGTACGTACAGGAATCGGTAGCTTCCGGTCTTGGAGTGAATTCCGTGGAGCGGCTGGATCACGCCGGGCCGGAACATGTACGCGGCCTTGAACGGCATCCGGAGCAAGGCGTTCTCGGTTTGGCCCTTGACGCGAGCCCACAGGCTGCGGCCGTGCTCCGTGCTGTCGGTACCGGCCCCGGAGATGTAGACGAACGTCATTCCGGGATTGAGCCGGGCCAAGGTTTGCCCAACGCCGACCGTCAAGTCGTACGTCACCCGACGGTAGTCGGCCTCGGACATTCCGGCGGACGCGACGCCGAGGCAAAAGAAGCACGCATCGAGGCCCCGCAACCGTTCCTCGATGGCCGTCAGGTCGGCTAGGTTCTGGAGGAGGATCTCTTGGAGTTTTTCCGCTGTTTGGCCAGCCGAAGTTCGTCCGACGCATAGGACTGAGTCGACACGCGGATCGAGCAGGCATTCCCGAAGGACCCCCTGTCCTACCATACCGGTCGCGCCGAACAGGATGACTTTCACGCCGCTCGCCCACCCTTCTCCCCGTCAATAGAGAATCGGTCAGGGTGGCCGAGACCCGCCAGAGCACCGGGCCGGGATTCGGTCCGGGGGAGGGGCTTCCGCAGCGGAAGACTAAAAGGGAGGGGCTGCGCTCTAAAGAACGGGGTATACGTGTCCATGCGGACCCGACGGGGGCGGAACCGTCGCGGCGTGAGCAACATTATCGGCGTCATCTTGCTGGTGGCGATGACGGTCGTCCTGGCTGCCGTGCTGTTCGCATTCAAGCCGCCCATCCCTTCGGCGACCAGTTCGCTATACTACACCGTGGACACTGGCACCACGGCCCCCACCTGGGGCGACCTGACCGATTGCTCGAACGTCAACGACCCCTCCACCTGCGCGCAGCAGCCCGCGGTCGACATCATCTTCACGACCCAATCGCCCGGGACCATGCCCGTGGCGGATCTCGAGTTCATTTTCATCTGTAATGGAACGGTCTACTTCGACTCGACACTGCCGAACATGCTCTACATCCCGACCACGAACCACGCGGCCAACTTCAACTGCGTCGAGCCGGGAGGCAACTGTCTCCAGCGGTGCGGAAACTACGACCCCGCCGAAGTGTTCGGGTACGACATTCCATTCAGCCGACTCGGCTTCTTCTGGCAGCTGACCCCGAACGCGACCTACCTATCGGACGGCGACAGCATCGTGATGTACATTCATTCGACAACGGCTCCGCACGACGTCGGCTCGACGAACCCGGACACGGACGATTACCACGGCATCCCTGCCTGGTGCTTTGCGAGCCCCGGTACATTGAACCCACCGAACAACTGCAGCATCGAGATCGACTACCTGGGCCAGCCGCAGGGAGTCTTGGTCACTATTCCGATCTCTCAGCTCGCCGCGCCGAATTGACAGCGTCGGCACCCTCCCTTCGGGATTTTCGTCGTCTGTTGCGGCGAGGGCTTAAGGTCCGGCGCGTAGCTCGCCGCGCGGCGTGACGACCTATTTCGAAACGATCGATCAGGCAGTCGACCGCGCGTACGCTGTGGCGCGGACCGCCCGCGCAGTGGGGCTAGACCCGGAGGACCATCCGGAGATCCCGCCGGCCCAGGACATGGCCACTCGCGTCGAGAAGCTGCTGGGGCACCTGCCCCTCGAGGGCATCTCCGAGGAGATTCGGGCGCTGGCGCGCGACCTCCCGCGCGACGAGGCTGCGGTCGAGATGGTCCGCGCGATCGTACGGGATCCCCGGCGTGGGCCGACGGTCGAGGCGCGTCTCGACGCCGCCTTGCGCGTCGGTCTCGCGATTCTCACCGAAGGCATCCTCGTCGCCCCGCTCGAGGGCCTCGCCGAGGTGCATCTCCGGCGCTTCGGCGGTTCCTCCTACATCGAGCTGTTCTACGCCGGGCCGATCCGCGCCGCCGGCGGAACGGCCCAAGCCATGTCGGTTCTATTGGCCGACGTCGCCCGACGCGAACTCGGGCTCGACGCCTATCGTCCTCTACCGGGGGAGGTGGAACGGTACGTGGAGGAGATTCCCCTCTACAAACACTCCCAGCATCTCCAGTACGTCCCGTCTGCCGACGAGGTCGCCACGGTCGTCCAGAACGTGCCCGTGTGCATCTCAGGGGAGTCGACCGAGGGGGACCTGGAGGTGAGCGCGTTCCGAAACCTTCCCCGCGTTCCGACGAACGGGCTCCGGGGGGGTGCTTGCCTGGTCATCGCCGAGGGGCTGTGCCAGAAAGCGCCCAAGCTCCGGAAGATCGTTCAACGGTTGGGGCTGGACGGATGGGAGTTCCTGGACCAGATCGGCCGCCACGGCACCTCCGACGAGAACGGAACCTCCCAAGCACCGAAGTATCTCGCCGAGGCCGTGGGCGGCCGGCCGGTGCTCGCGTATCCCCACCGCCCGGGCGGATTCCGGCTGACGTATGGGCGCGCCCGGACCACCGGCCTCGCCGCCTGCGCCATCAACCCGGCCACGATGATGGTGTTGCGAAACTTCGTCGCCGTGGGGACCCAGGTCAAGCTCGAGTACCCGGGGAAGGCCACCGCCATGACGCTTTGTGATACCATCGAGGGACCGATCGTCGACCTGGACGATGGGACGCTCACCGCGATCCATGACATCGACCGTGCGGAGCAGTTGCTTCCGCACATTCGGCGCATCGTGGACCTGGGCAGCCTGCTCGTTCCCTTCGGAGAGTTCCTGGAGAACAATCGGCCGCTGGTTCCCGGGGCGTACTCGCTCGAGTGGCACATCGAGGAACTTCGGGTCGCCGGTGCGGCCCTGGATGACCGGGCGTATCACCCGAGCTTCGCCGAGGCCGTCGAGACCGCGCGCGCGTTGGATGTCCCCCTGCACCCTCGGTTCCTTCTGTTCTGGCACGACCTGACCTCCGGAGAGATTCGGGCGCTCTCCGAGTTCGTCGAGCGCGAAGGCCGTTGGGTATCGAATGCCTTGGAACTGCCACGGGATCCCGAGGTCCGCGAAGTCCTGGTCCGATTGGGATTCCTCCACGCGCCCCGTGGCGAGGGAACCCTTCGGGGGGAGGAGGAGCTCTCCCAGGCGCTCGTGGCCGGTCTCGGACTGGTCCCCGGCCAGCACGGCCTGGTCCGCGTCGCGGCCGCCGAGCCGGTCGATATCGAGCCTCTCGCGTATGTCTCTCGCCTGGCCGGGGTGAGGGTTCCCGCTCGCGGCCCTTCCCGGATCGGGGCCCGCGTGGGCCGACCGGAGAAAGCGCGTCAGCGCAAGATGAGCCCGAACGTCCACGTGCTCTTCCCGGTAGGCGACGCCGGGGGAGCCCAGCGGTCCATTCCCGAAGCGGCCCGTCAGAGTCAAGGACGGGGTCTTCCCACGCAACTCGGCGTCCGTGAGTGTCCGCAATGCCATCGAACGACAGTCTGGTCCCGGTGCCACTGCGGTGCGCACACGTGCGCTACGGGCCAGGTGACGACGCAAGAGCTCTCCGTCGCGCCCATCTGGGCGCAGGCGGTGGAACGCCTCGACCTGCGTCGGACTCCGCCGAACGTGAAAGGCGTCAAAGGGCTCCTGTCCGCCGGGAAGGTTCCGGAGCCCATCGAGAAGGGCATTCTCCGCGCCTCCCACGGGATCTCCGTGTACCAGGACGGAACGGCCCGATTCGACCTGACCGACCTTCCTCTCACCCACTTCCGCCCGCGAGAGATTGGTCTCTCGATCGAGGCGGCCCACTCGTTGGGATACTCCCACGACTGGGCCGGAGCTCCGATCCAGGACATTGACCAACTGGTCGAGCTCCAGCCCCAGGACCTGATCGTGTCCCATTCGTGCGGGGTCTATCTGACGCACTTGGCCCAGTTCGTGGACGATGAGCTGGTCCGGCTCTACGGCCTCGACCCGTTCTACCGGGCGAACAAACCGGACGACCTTCGCGGTCATCTCGTCACGGCCCTCGCGCCCCATACGTCCGGGGCCGTTGCGGGGCGCCTCATCGGCTACACGGCGGCCGAGGGATGCTTTGCGCATCCGGTGTTCCACGCCGCGAAGCGACGGAACTGCGACGGGGACGAGGATTCGGTGACGCTGCTCCTGGATGCGTTGCTCAACTTTTCGCGCGCGTATCTTCCCAGCAGCCGCGGCGGTTTGATGGACAAGCCGCTCGTGCTCACGACCCGGCTCAACGCGACCGAGGTCGACAGCGAGGCCCACAACGTCGACATCGCGTTCCGGTATCCGGTCGAATTCTATCGCGCGGCGGCGCGGGGCGGCGCCGCCAAGGACGCACAGTCCTGGATCGAGACCGTCAGCCAACGGGTCGGAACCGACCGGGCGCTGTCCGGCTACGGGTTCACCCACGACACGACCGACATTGCGGGGGGCCCGGTCCGCTCGGCGTACCGGGAGGCGCCCTCGATGGACCGGATCGTGGAGCAATCCCTCGTCGTGGCGGCGCAGATCCGCGCCGTCGACGTGGGCGAGGCGGTCTCGCTGGTCCTCAACGCCCACTTCCTTCCCGACCTGATGGGGAACATGAAGAGTTACGCGACGCAGAAGTTCCGATGCAAGGTCTGCGGCACGTCCTTCCGCCGGCCCCCTCTGTCGGGCCGGTGCGCGGTGCGGGTACGGGGAGGGAAACCCTGCGAGGGGGCGCTTCAACCGACGGTGTTTGAAGCATCGGTCCGGAAGTACCTCGGTCTATCCCAACGTCTCGCCACCACGACCGGGGTTCCCGCCTATCTTCGCCAGCGGATCCAGCTCCTCGAAACATCGCTGGCCACGCTCTTCCCCGGCAGCCTCGCCCAGACGACCCTGGAATCGTTCCAGGGGCTCCCGGCGGTCGAGGAACCGTTGGACGACCTCTGACGTCCCGTGCTCGTCCGGACGCCGGGAATGGCCATATAGGCGACCGCGCGTCCGACCCGCCGCGGGCTTGTAGGGTAGTCTGGACTATCCTTTCGGCCTTCGAAGCCGAAGACGTGGGTTCGAATCCGCCCGCCGCCGCAGGTGGGGCGGCGAAATTCCCACCAAGCCCGTACGACTCCGCCGACGGAGACGGCCGACCCGCCTACCCGAAGTAGCCGGGGCTGGCCGGGTCGGCGCGCTTCTCCTCTTCGGGCTTGGCCGCTTCGAGGACATCGAGCGCGAGCACGGCGTTCAGCGGGATCATGCGTATCCGGCCCTTCTCTTCGGCGACGGTGCCGTCGAGTTCCACAGCGAGCGAGCTGTCCCCCCCGATGGATACGAGGCCACGGAACGTTCCGTTCGATACGAGGGATTCGTTCTCGCTGCTCGCCGACCGGACCCGGATCTTCGAGCCCACGGTCAAGGCGATCGTGTTCTTCTTGGCCGCCCCTGTCGCCGCACTCCCGCCCATCGCAATTCCTGACTACCGTCGGGCGTCGGGATTATTGAAGGATTCCCTTGGCCCGCGCGGGCGCCTTGGTCGGGAGGGCTGCGGCGCTCTCGACATGTTCGAGCAGGCCCTGGAGATGATTCACCGTCTCCCGGTACCGCTTGAGCGCGTTCTGCGCGTTGGCTTCCGTGAAGTCCCACGCGCGGGCCAGGTTGCCGTACCGCAGACGGTAGCCTTTGCGACCCTTTCCGTCGGTCGATCCGCCGACCTCTTCGAGCAGGTCGAGCGACTTCAGTTTGTTGATGTGTCGATAGACCGTCGGCTTTGACGTTTTCAGCACCGCGACGATCTCGTCGATGTACCACGGCCGCGTGGGGGCGCGGATCAGGCAGTCCCGAACCAGTCGATACGCGACCCGGCTCTCGACGGGGCCGGTTCCGCCGCGCGTATCGTAGCTCTCGGGCAGGTACCCGATCATCCGCAAGAATTCCTGGAGCACTTCATCCACGTCGGGAAGAGGCGTGAGGGGCGTCGTGTAACGGAGAGTCAACTCGAACGGCATGGCGAACGGGGAGCGAAGCCGGTCGGAGGGATAAAACTACACGCCGTGCCGGCCCGCGGACCGAAAGGCTATCAATCGCCGGCCCGTCGAGCTACTCGTGAGCTTTCAGCTGGTCCAGCCATCGACTCCGGAGGAAGCGGTGAGGCTCCTCTCCCACTCGGCGACCGGCGAAATGGCGGTCTTGAGCGGTGGCACCGATCTCCTGCTCGACCTCGACCAAGGTCGGATTGACCCGAAGCAACTTCTCTCGCTTCGAAAGCTTCCCTGGCGGTACTTTCGATGGGAAGGCCCCTCCCTTGTCATCGGGAGCACGCTCCCGCTGCGCGCCCTCGAGCTGGATCCCCAGGTACAGCGCCGGCTGCCCGGCCTCTGGGAAGCGATCCGAGACGTGGGAAGCCCCGCGTTGCGGACGCGAGCAACGATGGGAGGCAACCTGGGCCGCGGTTCCCCGGCCTCGGACCTTCTCCCCATCCTGTTGGCGCTCGACGCGCGGGTCCGGATTGTCGGCCCCAGCGGGGTACGAGAACATCCGGTCGACATGGTGCTCCAGGAATCGCGACGCACCACGCTCGGCCCCGCGGAACTGATCGAATCGGTGATCCTCCCAGCCTCCGCGCCCTCGACCTATCTGTGGCAACGCGTCCAACCGGTCAACGACATCTCCCAGGTCGGCGTGGCCGCTGCGTTCGTCCCTGAAGCTCCGCACTGGCGTATCGCCCTGGGCGGCCTGCAACCACGGGCGCGACGTATGAGCGAGGCGGAGGCCGTGCTCCGGTCCGCGCGTCCGACGCACTTCGAAATGGAACTCGCCGCCCAGGAGGCCGCGCGCCGGGCGGAGTTCGTCTCGGACAAACGCGCGACGGAATCCTACCGCCGTCGATTGGTCACCGTACTGGTCCGTCCCGCGATCCAGACGACGCTCGAACGGATGCCGAGGACCTCGTCTCCTCGTAAGGCGACGCGATGAGCGACGGACCCCTGACCCTCCTCGTGAATGGGAAGTCCCGGCAGTTCGAAAGGGTCCCCCACGCGGAGCGACTCCTCGACACGCTCCGGTGGCGAGCGGGCCTCAAGGGTACCAAGGAAGGATGCCGCACCGGCGATTGCGGCGCCTGCACCGTGCTCGTCAACGGGGAGCCCACGCTCTCGTGTCTGTTCCTTTCCCACGAGGTTGCCCCCGACAAGGTCACCACCATCGAGGGGGTGGCGACCGAGAAGGTCGGCCGTCTCGTGATCAAGGCCTTCGCGGAGGCGGGTGCGGTGCAGTGCGGTTACTGCACGCCCGGGTTCGTGGTCGCGCTCGCCGGCCAATTCGCAAAAGGGACCTCTCCTCCTTCCGTGGAAACTCTGCTCGACGGGCTGGAAGGAAATCTGTGTCGGTGCACCGGCTATCGCGCGATCCAGAAGGCCGTCGAAGCGGTCCACGAGGCCGTGAAGTGACGCGCAGCGACGCCGAACCCAAGGCGCGGGGCGCCCTCGAGTACGGGACGGACCTCGAGGCGCCGGGCATGCTGTGGGCCGCTCTGGTCCGATCGCCGATCGCTCACGGCCGACTCGTCCGCATGGACCTGAGTCCGGCACGGAAAATGCGAGGCGTGGTGGCCGTGGTCGGCCCGGACGACCTGCGCACCCTGCTCCCGAAGGGTGCGCTCGCGGCCGATCGGCCCGTCTTTCCGCTCGATGAGATCCGGTTCCGGGGGGAACCCATCGCCGCGGTGGCCGCCGAGACCCTGGACCAGGCGCGACGCGCCGCGGCGGCCATCGTACCTGAGATAGAATCCCTCCGCGTCGATGCGCGGATCGAGGACATCTTTCCCGAGTGGCCGTCCGAGACCGCCGCGAAGGACCCCCGCGTGGTGGGCCACGTCCATGCGCGACACGGCGATGTGGACGCGAAGTTCCGGAGCGCGGAGCTCGTCCATTCAGAGACCTACCGCACTTCGGGCGTGCATCAGGTCGCCATCGAACCACACGCTTGCTTGGCCGAGGTCCGCGACGGGACCTTCTGTATCCGCTCCTCGACTCAGACGCCGTTCGGCCTCCGCGAGGACGTCGCGTCGATCCTCGGCATCCCCGAGACCCGCCTTCTCGTGGAAGGGACTTGGGTGGGCGGCGGGTTCGGCGGAAAGGGAGCCGCCTTTCTTGAGCCGTACGCGCTGCTGCTGGCGGTGGCCAGCGGCCGGCCGGTCAAGCTCTCGCTCACGTACGCCGAAGAGTTCGAGCTCGGGCGGACGACCCTCCCCGCGATCATCCGCCTTGACACCGCGGTCCATCGCGGTCGCATCGTAGGCCGCCGGGTCCGCCTCTTGCTCGATACCGGCGCTTCATTGCCCGGGCGCGATTTTGCCGTGGGTTATTCCATCGGATTCCTGCTCGGTCCCTACCGAACCGAGACGTACGATATCGAAGGGTTCGCGCTTCAGACGAACAAGCCACCGTTCGGACCTCATCGGGCGCCGTTCGCGCCCCAATCGGTCTTCGCGCTGGAGTCGCACCTCGACGGACTGGCTCGACGGTTGGGCGTCGACCCGATCGACTTCAGGAAACTGCATGCCTGGCACGAGGGGGACCGCACGGCGTACGACCAACCCGTCGGTCCGTTCGGTCTGGAGGCGGGCCTCGAGGCCGCTGCCCGAACCGCCGGCGTGTGGCGGGCGGGCCTTCCGCCGGGGCACGGCATCGGCGTTGCGTGCGGATTCTGGTCCACGAGTGTCGGGGCGGGGGGCGAAGCCCGGTTGCTGCTCCGGACCGATGGCTTGGTGATACTCGAAGGGGAGCGAGAGATCGGGAACGGCAGCGTCGTACAGGGACTCCCCCTCGTGGCGGAGCGCGTGCTGGGTCTGCCCCTGGAGTCGATCCACGTCGAGTACGGCGACACCGCAACGGCGCCCTTTGACTCGGGTGTGTTTGGGAGCCGTACGCTCGGGGCTCTGGGCCAGGCCGTCGAGAAAGCGGCCCGTTCGCTCGCGAACACGCTCGCGACCCGGGCCGGCGCCAAGTCGGTCCAGCTCGAGATGAGGAACGGTCAGGTGGTGGTCGTGGCCAGCCGGCGCCGGCAGAAGTTGGTCGACCTCTTGACGCCGGCCGAGCGTGCCGCCGGAGGGATCGAGGCGCTCGGAAAGCACTACGGCCCCGAACACAAGATCGACCAGTCCCGTGTGCTCGACGGGTCGGTCTATCCGTACCAGGACTTTACGGCGGCCGTCCATCTGGCCGAGGTCGAGGTGGACCGCGAGACCGGCCACGTTCGCGTCGTGCGCTACGCTGCGTTCCAGGACGTGGGCACGGCCGTCGACCCGCCCGCCGTGACGGCTCAGGTCGAGGGCGGGGTCGTGATGGGACTCGGAGCCGCGCTTTCCGAGGAGATGCTATGGACGCCGGACGCGCGCCTCGCGAACCCGGGCCTCCTCGATTACCGACTTCCCCGGATCCGGGACGTTCCTCCCATCCACGTTCAGGTGATCGAGGGATTTGCCGGGGCGGGTCCGTTCGGGGCGAAGGGAATCGGCGAGCCGCCGATCATCCCCGTTCCGGCGGCCGTGGCGAACGCCGTGGCCGATGCGACGGGGACCCGGATCTTCGAGCTGCCGTTGACGCCGGAGCGCGTGGCGCGAGCGCTTAAGCTCCTGTAGGGTCCTCTCCGACGATGGTCCTTCCTCGGGCGGAAATTCAGACTCTCCTGAGCGGGTACCCCCGGCCCCCGGTCATCGGAGCTATCGGTTCCCATTCGGCGCTCGACATCGCCGACGGGGCGGTGGAGGAAGGATTCCGCACCCTCGTGCTCGCGCAGAAGGGCCGCGACCGGACCTACTCGCAATATTATCGGGCCCATCGGAACGCCGAGGGACGGGTCACACGAGGCTGCGTTGACACGGTATGGACCTTCCCGAAGTTCGCCGACGCGGCGGCCCCCGAGGTGCAGACCCGGCTCCGGGCGAGCGGCGTGCTGATCGTTCCGAACCGGGCGCTCAGCTCCTACGTGCCGCTCGACACGCTCGAGTCGTCCTTTCGGGTCCCAATGGTCGGATCGCGGAACCTCCTCCGGGTCGAGGAGCGAACCGAGCGAGAGAACTACTACGCCCTGCTCGCGCACGCTGGTATTCCGGCACCGGCGAGGATCCCGACTCCACAAGAAATCGAGGGACTCGCGATCGTGAAGCTCCCGCACGCCACCCGTCGCCTGGAACGGGGATTCTTCACCGCGGCCAGTTTTGAGGAGTTTCAGCGGAAGAGCGAGTCCCTGATCCAGGCGGGCACGATCACTGCGGCCGATCTGGCCGCGGCCCGGATAGAGCAGTACATACTAGGCCCGGTGTTCAATTTCAATTTCTTCTTCTCGCCGCTCGTCCCCCGAGAGGACGGACTCGAACTCCTGGGGGTCGATGAGCGGCGCGAGAGCTCGCTCGACGGGCTCGTGCGGCTTCCCGCCGCCCAGCAACTCGAGATCCGAGGCCCGCACGCGATACCGCAGTACACCGTCGTGGGCCATGGCACGCTGACCGTCCGGGAGTCCCTGCTGGAGGAGATCTTCGACTTCGGAGAGCGGTTCGTGGACGTCACCCGGGCTCGGGCCTCCCCGGGCATTCTCGGTCCCTTCACGCTCCAGACCTGCGTCGACCGCGACGGCAAGCCCTCCGTCTTCGATGTCGCGGCCCGCATCGGAGGTGGGACGAATATCCACCTGGCGCTGGGGCACCCCTACGGGAACGCCCTGTGGCGCACCCCGATGAGCACCGGTCGGCGCATTGCGATCGAGATACGCCGAGCTTTAGCCGATGACCGCCTGCCGGAGATCGTGA
Source organism: Thermoplasmata archaeon (assembly GCA_049800095.1). Taxonomy (GTDB): domain Archaea; phylum Thermoplasmatota; class Thermoplasmata; order Lutacidiplasmatales; family UBA184; genus JAKIWV01. The sequence goes on from JBARJD010000085.1 coordinate 20,240, forward strand.
CATGACGGAAGCTCCCGGGGTCTTGGAAACTCCCGCCGCCCGGGCGGTGGCTCTGCGACAGACCCCGCTCTATGCCTTCCACCTTCGGCATCAGGGTCAGATGGTCCCGTTCAGCGGCTGGGAGATGCCGCTCCACTACGGTAGCATCGTGGACGAGCACCGGGCGGTACGGTCCTTAGTCGGCCTCTTCGATGTCTCCCACATGGGAATCCTGTCCGTCCGCGGGGCCTCCGCGCCGGCGTTGCTCTCGCGCCGGACGACCGCGGACACTTCGCGGATTTCTCCCGGGGGGTGCCGCTACACGTTCTTGCTCGACGCGGCCGGGGAGATCGTGGACGACCTGATCCTCACCCGCGTGGACCAGGGCCTGGGCGAGGCCCCGCCGGCATTCGTCGTGGTACCGAACGCCGCTCGTGCGGGCAAGGTCCGGGACCTTCTCCACGAGCATCGTCGACCCGATACGGAGGTCGAGCGTCACAACGACGAAGTAGCGATCCTGGCCGTGCAAGGCCCCGAAGCTCGGAGCACGGTAGAACGTCTGTTCGGTTGGTCTCTCGCGGGTCTTCCACCGTTTCACGCGGGATATTATCCGTGGACCCCCGATGCGCCGGCCGAGCCGTCGGGCCGCCTCCTCGACGATCCATTCCCCGCTCCCCTTTCCGACTACGCGCTCGTGTCTCGAACCGGATACACCGGCGAGCTGGGATTCGAGCTGTTCGTCCGGGGAGCGACCGCGGATGTCATCGCCGAACGCCTCGTGTCCGGCGGCGTCCGGCCCTGCGGCCTCGGCGCGCGGGACACGCTGCGCCTCGAGAAGGGGTACCTCCTTTCGGGGCAGGATTTTCATGAGGACCGGACCCCGCTCGAAGCGGGCCAGGAGCGGTTCGTGGAGCTCGACCATGCGTTCGTGGGTCGCGAGGCGCTCCTGAAGCAGAAGGAGTCCGGCGTCGCGCTCCGATTGGTCGGCCTGATGCTGACCGATCCGGCCGCGATCCCCCGGCACGGGCAGGTCATCCTGGCGGGGGAGCAACCGGCCGGAAGCGTTACCAGCGGGGGATTCTCCCCGACGCTCCAGCGAGGGATCGCCCTCGCGTACGTGGCCCCGCCCCTGGCGGTCGTGGGCACCTCGATGACGATCGATATCCGGGGGCGCCCTGTCGCGGCGACGGTGGTCCCGCTGCCGTTCGTGCCCAACCACCCGCCCAACATGAAATAGTCCGAGCGGCCCATCCTTCGTCGATGGAGACGACCCGACCCGACCGGCCGCTCATCGGGCGCGCCGATCTCTACCAGGCCTTGGTCCACCGACGCGAGGAGGTCCTGGGCGGTGAGGGGGGCATCACCTTCCTGGAGGGCGACACCGGTGTCGGAAAATCGACCCTCCTCGACGCCGTCGCCCAAGAGAGCACCCTCCACGATTTCCGAGTAGTCTGGGCACGCTCCGAGCCGCAGGCGCCGGCGCCATTCCAGCTCATCCGGGCCGTCGTGCGGGCCATCGACCGGGAAGCGGCCGCCCTCGGCGCCACGGCCATGCCGTCCCTCGCCTTCCCCTACGTGGCCCAACCGATGGTCACAACTAGCATCGCCTTCGGGGTGGGCGGCGCGCCGGCCGCGGTGCTGCGGTCCGGCGGAGCGGGGGAGGCCACCTCGTTGTTCCGATCGGTGGCGCTGGGCGACTCGTTTCAGGCCGACCGAGTCCAGCTCATGGAGGAGATGGCGACGCCGTTGTTCGCCCTCGCGGACCAGGTCCCCGTCCTGCTGGCGATCGAGGACCTGCAGTGGGCCGACGAGGGATCGCTCGATTTTCTGGAGTTCATCGCGCCCCGGCTGGAGTCGCGTCGCCTCTGGTGGATCGGGACGACGCCCCCGTTCGAGCGTCTCGAACTCCGCGTACGGGCGGCCTTCGAGCGGCTGGCCGCGTCGGGGGCGCATCGGGTCAGCGTGCGACCGCTGAACGAGCGCGAGGTGGTCGACTTCGTCCGCTGGGCGAGTCCGGAGCGGACCACGCCTCCCGAACAGGTGCACCGCTGGTTCGCCCAGACGGCAGGAAATCCACTGTTCCTGGAGCAGCTGATCAACGCCGCGCCGGCACGGGAAGCCGCCGAGCCCGTTCCCCCGGGTGACCCGGCCGAGCTCCTGCGCCACCAGATCCGTTCCCTCTCGGAGGGCGAACGGCGGATCCTGACGATCGCCGCCGTCTTGGGGCCAAAGACCCGGTTCGCCATCCTGACCCGGACGACCGATGAGAACGAAGAGACCCTCGCCGAAACGGTCGAACGACTCGTACACCAGGGCCTTCTCCGGGAGACCGAGAACGAGGTCTTTGAGTTCCAGCGAGGGGAGCTCCGGGAAGAGCTCTACGCCGGACTCACCGAGACGCGCCGCCGGATCCTGCATCGCCGGGTCGCCGAGGCGATCGAGGCCGGGAGCCCCAAGGAGGTCGACTCCGTGTTCGCCCTGGCGCGTCACTACCACCTGGGCCGGGTCGACCCCAAGTCGCTCGAGTACAACCGCATGGCCGCCCGGTTCTCCGCCGACGCCTTCCTGCCGGGCGTGGCGCTGGTCCACCTCGAACGCGCCCTCGAGGCGCACCGCCGGTGCCGGGCCGACCACCTGACCGAGGAGATCGAACTCCTGTTGGAGATGGTCCGACAACTGCGCCGGGTCGGCGAGCTGGACCGGGCCGAGCGCACGGTGCGGCAGGTCACCGACCGGTCGGACCTGATGGCCGCCGCGACGTCGCAGCAGAAGGACCTGCTCCCGCTCTACCTCGCCTTGGTCCGTTCCGACCAGGGCCGGTGGGAGGAGGCCGACCATCTGGTGAGCGACCTCATCCGGATACGCGGCGAGCAGGAGTGGGACCCGGCGGTCCGGCTCGTCGCCGTTCGTCTCGCCGGAGAACTGGCCTACTTCCGGGGCGATTACCCGGGGGCGCTCAAGTACCACGCCGAGGGGCTCGCGACGACGAAGGCGATGGGCGACGCGCGGGAGACGCTCTTGGAAGAGGTCCGGTACGCGCGCTCGCTCTCGATGCGTCCCGGAGAGCTCGAGGCTTCGATCGACCGACTGCGGGCCGCCGCCGTTTCACTGGAACGCCTGGGAGAGAAAGCCGAAGCGGCCGAGGCGTACATCTACATCGGGGTGGCCGTCGGGATGACCCACCGGCCCGAGCAAACGCTCGCCGCCTTCGAACAGGCCCTCCGGCTCGCGAAGGAGGCCAACGATCCTCGGCGCATGGGATGGGCGCTCTTCGACATCGCGGATACCCTCCATGACCTGAATCGCCTGGACGAAGCCGAAGCCCATAACCGGGAAGCCCGGGAACAACTCGAGCGCGTCGGCGACCGCTTCGGTCTGGCCCAGACGTACGTCTACGAAGGCAAGATACGGCGGTCCCGGAACGACCCTGACGGCGCCGAGCAGGCGCTGGGAGAGGCCCTCGCGATCTTCGAGGAGCAGAACATGGAGGCCGACATCGTGGAGGTGCTTCTTCGGCTGGGCGAAGTGGAGGCCACCCGCGAGAACTGGTCGCGCGTGCGGGAGCAGCTCAGCGAGCTCGACCGGCGACGCCTTCCGGAGCTCCGACCCGACCTGACCCACGACCTCGAGCAGCTCCGGGCCCGTCTGCCGGGTTAGTCCGGTCCACCGTGCGCCGTCGCCGGCCGACTTCGCCACAGGCTATGGTGATATACCCCGGCACCGCCGATAGTGGGGACGATGCCGTCCCCCGCCTCTTCGGTCCCGCCCATCGGCCGGGTGGAGATCTGGAACGCCATCCTTCGGCGCCGGGAGCACGCCCGTGGGGGCGCCGGCGGACTCACCGTTCTGGAGGGGACCAATGGAGTGGGAAAGTCCTCGTTCTTCGCCGCATTGGTCGAGGAGAGCGAGCGGGTCGGGTTCCGCGTGTTCCACGCGAGGGCTCCGTCGCTCGAGAACCCGCCGCCGTTCCTCGTCCTGCAGGAGGCCATCCTTCGTCCCCGCGCCGACGACGAGTCGGCGCCTCGAATCCCGGCCGAGGGCCCTTCTCCCTTGGCCCAATTCTCCGGTGCCGCGACCGCCGTAGGAACGGCGCTGGGGTTCCTTCCCGAGGCGGAACGCGGCCGGACCGACCTTCCCCCGCTCGCGGCGCACCTGCTCTCCTCGAGCGAAGGGGCCGGGGATGTCCGCTCGAATCGTCAGCGACTTCACGAGGGCTTCGCTGAACCGCTGTTCCTCGCGGCGCGATCGGGCCCCGTCCTCCTGGCCATCGATGACCTGCAGTTCGCCGATCCGGCCACGATCGAGTTCCTCGACTTCCTGGTCCCCAAACTTCCCGAACGCCCCCTGTGGTTGTTCGCTACCTCGCTCCCTGCGGGTCGTCTCCCGGCCGATCTCGAGTCGTCCGTGGAGGAATGGGCGCATGCGGGACAGGCCGAACGCCTAACGCTACGGCCGTTCACGGAACGGGAAGTCCCCGAGTTCGTTCGCTGGGTCGACCCGAAAAGAGAGGTCCATGCGCCCGAGGTCAGCCGGTGGTTCGAGGCGACCGGGGGGATCCCCGTGCTGCTGGAACAGCTCATCCGGGGGCACGAGGCCGCGTTCCGGGGCCCTACCCGGGCCGAGGATGAGCGACGACTTTCACTCGAGCCCCGGGCGCTGCTCCAGGAAGTGACCGAGCCGGAGCTCAAGCTGCTGACCCTGGCGGCCGTGGCCGGCCGGGATGTCTCCTTCCCTCTCCTGATCAAGGCGACCGGGCAGGACGAAGAGAACCTGGCGGAGGAGGTCGAACGGTTGGTCGAACTCGGGATCCTCCGAGAGAAGCCCGGCGAGGTGTTCGAGTTCCTTCGCGAGGACGTGCGATTCGAGCTCTACTCCCGCCTCACGGGACCGCGGCTCCGGCTGCTCCATCGACGAGTCGGCGAGGCCACCGAAGCGATCGGGGCCGCCGACCTCGCGACGGTCTTCTCCCTCGCGCGACATTACTACCTGGGCCGCGTCGACGCGAAGGCGGTCGATTTCAATCGGCGCGCCGCCGAGTTCGCTCGTCGAGCCCATACCTCGAACGTCGCGCTGGTCCACTTCGAGCAGGCGTTGGAGGCCCACCGACGCGCCTTCCCCGAGGACCTGCCCGGGGAACTCGACCTCGTGCTCCAGATCGCGCTCGAGCGAGACCGCGTCGGGGAGCTCAAACAGGCCGAACAACTCCTCCGAGAGACCCTCGGTCGGCCGGCGGTG
>JBARJD010000086.1:0-6268 GCA_049800095.1 Thermoplasmata archaeon
CGCCAAGAGCGCCTTGCCGAGGTAGGTCATGGCGCGGCACAGCCATCCTGGCGTATAACCGCTTCGATTAATTTCGACGAAGTTCGATGCCGGAGGCGCCACGTTGGAACAATATCCAGTCCGAGGAGCTTCCGCGGGCCCTCGGGAAGGCCGTTGAAGGGAAGAAAGGCACGGACCCCTGCTCGCTCGACCGTCTCGATGGCCTTCGTGCCTTCCCTGTCCGCGGGAATCTGCTGCTAGTACTGCTCGTCGGGTATCGGGGGTCACTCTCTCTGTCGAAGGCATGGACCGGATAGGCCGTCCGCCGGTCTGGGCTGGGGCCGCCCTCGACGGATTCTCAAGCCCTGCCTTCGACACGACGGCGGCCGTGGGTGGAGGTCTTATTCGCTCCGTCCGTCGTGCGGGGTGTGACGGATCGGCCCAACGCGTTCGCTGCGGGAGCCCTCTTCGGGCTCACCGATGTCTCCGGTGGGGCCCCCGGGAGCGGTGCCCCCGGGGCCGGCAGATATTCGTCCACGTTTAACGGAGTTTTGACGGCCAAGGCGCCGCACGTTCCGGATATCGGAACCGTGCTGACTCCACCCGTCGGCCGCGTCGTGACGGTCACTAAGGCGAGCATCGTTGTGAACGCCCCGGTCGCCGCCGCATGGCGCCAGCACACGTTCTTTTTCACTCGGTTCATCCGGGTCGTTCAGGGCGACGCGACGCTCTTCAACCCTAATCTGGATTTCCTGTGCCGCGTACCTCTTCCTCCGGGAAGAACGGGGACGTTTACCGGCGCGGGCGGGGTGGGACGCTCCCCCACGCCCGGGGGGGACTGGACTTCGTGGACCCGCCCCCTCCAGCTCAACTCGGGACTCGAGGTGATCTTCGGCTGCGACCTGGCGATCGGCAACTCGGCTTCGCTGGACCTCGAGTGGGTGGACGCCGGCGCCGGGACCAGTGTCGTGAGCTTCGCACGCTATTTGGGCGACGGATCCGAGCGCGTGTGGACGATCGGGCCCCCACCGCCGGGGAAAAAGTGGTACATCCACAACGCCTTTCTTCGAGACGTCGTCTCGACGGCGGCGGGAGTGCGGGCCGCCACGTCGGTCCGTCACTCCGACGGGTTCCTGCTCTGCGAGATTTCGTCCTTCCCGCCGGGGGATCGCGTGCAGTCCACCGGAGGGTATTCCACGTTCCAGACCGGGCCCGCTCTCAACCCCGCCGGCACGAAGGTCGTCTATGCGGACCCGCAGTGGCTACTGGCCGGGGACCGCATCGATGTCCGACTCGCCGGACCGCCGGGGGACAAGTTCCTGTACGCCTTCTCGTTCACGGAAGTTCCGGCCTAGTCGAGAACCTGGAGGCGGGGCCCCGCGGTTCGGGGGGCCCGGTGCGCGCGGGAATTGCGCAACAAGTGCGGCGGGCGGGAAACCCTACTCGGGCGCCTGCCCATAGGTCGTAAACGCGTACAGGTTCCCGTTGTGGGCCGCCACGTAGATGGCACCGTCCACGATGACCGGAGAGCTCGTCAGCGGCGCGTGCGTCTTGTAGACCCACAGCTCGTGCGGGCCGAACGTTCGGTCGCTGCTGATCACTCCCGAGGCGGTCTCCAAGACCACGACGCCGTACGCCGTGGCGACCCCGACGATCGGAGAGCCGTACGAGATATCGTAGTTCAGAACGCCCGTGGTGGCGCTGAGGAAGTAGAGGTTCCCATCGTGCGAGCCGATCACGAGTTCAGCTCCATCGGCGCCGTTTCCCTTGGTCGTGTACGCGCCCGTATCCGTGATGGGCCCTCCGGTCAGGTACGACCAGAGCTTCGCCCCCGTCAGCTCGGAGAGCGCGTAGACGTTCCCGTTCGCCGAGCCAGCGAAGACGGTCTCCGCCGCGACCGTGACCGCCGCGGTCACGGCCCCACCGGCCGCAAACGTCCAGGTACTGGCCCCGGTCGTCAGGTTGAGAGCAAGAATGTCTCCGTTGGATGTGCCGACGACGAGCCGCTTCTCCGTCGGGTCGACGGCCGGAGCCCCCGTGATGGCGCTTCCGAGGGAGACCGACCATGTGAGGGCGCCGGTGGACTCGGTGAGCGCGTCGACGGTACCGAGCGTCGAGGCGACGTAGATCTCCCCGTCGACGTAGGCCGGAGGGGTCAGCTCCCCGCCGACGGAGACGCTCCAGACGGTCAGACCGGTCGTAGTCGAGATCGCATTCAGGCTGCCGTCCTGGCCGGTCACGAACACGAGGCCGAGCGCGGGGTCCACGGCCGGTGAGCCGTTCAGCGCCGCACCGGAGGCGAGGGTCCAGGTCCAGAGGAGGCCCCCATTATGGATGTCCACGGCGTAGAGTTGACCGGTGGTGTCGCCGAGATACGCGACGCCGTCGACCACCGCTGGAGCGGCACTGAACGCCGTTCCGGGGTCAAAGTGCCAGGCGAGGTGGACCCACTTTCGGTCGAACGAGATCAGGAAGTTGAGGATGGTATCGTTGGGCTCGAAGCCAGTGTGCGCCGGGTCGTAGCCGAGTTGGTCCCAGCTGTTCCCGATGACCAGCGCGACCGCCGCGGTCTTGCCGGAGGTGACGCCGGTGGCCTTGAGCGAGCTCCGATCGAACGCGGCCGTCGTCGGGATCTTCACGTTGGTACTCGGAAGGGCCCCTGTGTCCGTGGCCGTGGCCTTGGTGATCGTTTGCCCGGCGAGGCTGATGTTCACCGCCTCGGAGTCGGCAAAGCCCCCGCCAGAGACCACGACGGTCGCGCCGGGGGCGGCGAACGAAGGGGAAACCTGGATGTTCGCCCCTTGCGTGCTGAAAAGGACGGAGAAACCCGAATCGGCCCCGACGATGTCGGATTGCCCCGACGAGGCGACGGCGTACGCGGTCACCTCATACGTGCCTCCCGCCTTGGGCACGGGGTAGGAAAAGCTCCAGGAACTCAACTTGGCTCCCGGCGCGGCGAGCGTTGCCAGATTATTTACCGGGCCCGGGTCCCAAGCCCCGGTCGCGGCGTCCCACCAGGGGCCCGTGCCGCCGCCGGACTGCACGGCCACCTCGACCGCCGTCACCCCAGTGGAGTCGGTGGCGTTTCCGGCGACGCTCTCGTTCCCATCGGGGTTGGCGAGCGAGGAGGAGTCTCGGGGGTAGCTGATCGTCGTGGCAGGCAGGGTCTGCGCGTTCCCGCCGCCCACCGCGAAGTCGTAGAGGAAGCCGTCCGAAGAGGCGATGATGATGTTCCCGCCGACGATCGCCGGCGAGGCGGTGATGTAGCCCCCGGTCTGGTACTGGTAGAGCGAAGTTCCGGTGGCCAATGAGACCACGTTGACCGCGCCCGCGATATCCCCCGTGACGACCACCGCGTCGCTCCCGCGGCCGGCAATGGCCGGCGAGGAAATCGACTCGGTCTGGGTCGTGTCGTTGTAGTGCCAGATCTCGGCGCCGGTGAGGGCGTTCAGGTCGAACAGCCCGTCGTGGAAGCCGAAAACGAGGTTGACCCCGTCGAGCGCGGGGGTCGAGCGGGCGATCTTGACGACCCCAGCCAGCGCGTTGAAGTTGGTCTCCCAGATCAGCGTTCCATTGTTGAGGTCGAGGGCGTAGGCTCGCCCAATCTTGTTCGTGGTGTACGCCACCCCTTGCGCGAAGCCGTTCACTCCGGGCGAAGAGATCAGCACGCCCGCGGCAACGTCCCAATCCCCGTTGTTGGGGTTGTAGCACTGGAATCGCCAGAGCAGCTGGCCGGTCAGCGCGTTCAGGGCGTAGACCGACGAGTCGGGGTCATCGCTGCCGAACAGCACCATCGGGACCCCGCTGGCACTCACTCCGTAGGAGGCGCTGTCCCAGCTCCCCGTTCCGGGGGTGTGATAGTCCGAGAACTGCCACTCCAGCGTGCAGTTGGCGGCGTTGATCGCGAGGAAGGGCCCGTTGACCGACGTACCCTGCGTGCCGATGTAGAGCGTACGGACACCCCCTGGGGGGGTGGCGATCGTCGGCGTCGCCTCAATGGTCTGCGTTGTGACGCGCGAGCACTCCACCGCGCCGGTGGTCGCGTTGAGTTTGTAGATCGCCGGAGTCTGGAAGGTGGCCACGTAGAGATCCCCGTCGTTGACGAGCGGGGTAGAACGGATCCCCGAGCCGAGCCAGTTGCCCCAGATTATCTGGCCGTTCGCGACGTTGACCGCCTCCACGTCGCCGTATTCGTTGCCGATGTACGCGAGAGTCTTGTTCAAGATCGGGTCGTAGGCCACGACGGGCGAGTCGAGGGCCGGACCGTATATGTCCGTGGCCCACGCCACGCCGAGCTTGGAGGCGTTCAGTGTCGAGAGCGTGCTGTTCGGGTCGAAGCCTGAGAGATTGTTGCTCAGGTGGAGTTCTGGCCAATTGTCGGCCGTCGGGTTAGCCGCGGGAGCCAACTTGACGAGGTTGGGGGAAGGTGCCGCCACTCCGGTGGAACAGCCCGCCCCGGCCGAGGAGCCACCCGCGATGCTGATGTCGGCAGTGCAGGGGCTGACCGGGACCCCTCCATCGACGGAGTCTGAAGAACCGCGGTCGCTCGCTGAAACGCTCGAGACCCCTAAGGTGGCGCCGGGGAGGACCATCAAGACGGCTACGGAGGCGATGAGCAACGAAAGCCCGAGGTGGGCCGCCATGCGGGGGCGTCGAGGGGACCCCCCATCCATAGGTGCGCGGAACGCCCGTTGCGGTTATACGACTATCCCATCCGGCGGAGGGTCCCCAAAAATCGCCGTCCTCCGACCGGGCACGCCCTGGCCGTCAGGGACCCAACTTCACGACTCCGCCGACGGATCCGTCAGCAGCCGGTCGACTTCTAACGCGAAGGATGTCTAGCTTCCCACGGTGACCATCACGACCGATTGCGCGGGCAGGGTGAACCCCCTCCCCAAGTGGGCAATCGACGTCGTGACCATTCCCGACGCCGTCACGGTATAAAGCGTGCCGGGGCCTGAGTCTGGAAACCCGGACCCGACCAAGCCGATGTGGAACGATTCCGAGATGTTCGTGCTGACCACGAGCAAGGTCCAGGCTTTCCCGTTCTGCGTCGCCTCGGCAAAGACCCCGTTCTGTCCGAGGTACTGAGTCGTGTACCACGTCGGGCCGAGCTTCGTGAACAGCGTCGAGTAGATCGAGAAGAAGGTCGCCTTGGCAAACTCCTGCAGGCTGGCACCCTCGTTCCACGCAAACCATCCCATCGCCGGGATATGGTTTTGCATCGCCTGGACGACGAGCGCCGATTGCAGTACGTTCTCCGCCCACGTCCCGGTAAACACGGGCGCATAGACCGAACCCGGGGTGGTCCATCCAACCTCCGTCATGTAGAGTGGCATCCCGTAGAGGAGCTGGCTCGCGTTCTGGTAGTCGGCGGGAAGCGCCTGGGGACTCGTCAACGTGGCGTAGAAGTTCGCAAGGGTCGGGTCAGCCGTTTGCGAATGCGCGGGCTTCGCGTGCATGGCATACACCGCACAGGTGCTGTTGTCGTACGGATTGGCCTCGAGAGCCCGGATCCACGCGGTATCGTTCTGCCAACCCGTGCCGGTGCCGGCGTTCAGGCACATCGCTGCCGGGGCCGTTGGTCCGAGGGCGGAGGAGACCGCCCGGATGGCAGCGGCGGTCTCGTTGGCGAAGGCGGTCGGAGTAGTGTTCCCGGTGTTACACGGGTGGCCGGCGGCCAGGGCGGCCCACGAAATTCCGAAGCAGAACCAGTGGGAGGCCTCATTGCCGTAAGCAAAGAATGCGGGCTGGAAACCGAGGGTGTCAACGACGTACTTCGCTTCCATCGCGGTGGTCGAGGTGTTGTTGATCTCCATCGGCAGCTCCATAACGGCCGCGCACGCGATGGCCTCGCAGTAGGAAACGAAGTCCTGAACCGTCACGGCGGCCTCCTCCTTCGACCCGACGGAATAGATCGTGTTCGTCGAGAAGTCCGTCCGCTCGGTGAGGTTGCCAGCCGGGTAGACGAGTAATTTCGTTGGCGTTTTGAGGAGCCCATGTACCGGGTCGGCCCCGGCGCTCTTGTCCGACGCGATATTCATGCCCCAGAAATCGGAGGGTTGCGACACGGAGGCACCCAGTTGGAGGTGCAGCGGGTTCGGGCTCGTCGCTGCGGCGGACGCGGCGGCTGATCCAATGGAGGGGGCCAGGAACACTCCAATCACGAAGACCACAAGAATTGCGCCCGGTGGCCACTCCCGACGTCGCCCTGTCACACCCGATATCGGACTTCTTCGAACAACATTGACAACGGGGTGGGACCGTCGGGCATCACTTAGGGCAGGCC
>JBARJD010000087.1:0-11953 GCA_049800095.1 Thermoplasmata archaeon
CCCTCGAGCAGTACGCGGTCGAGCTGGTGAATGCTACCCGGGTGGACCCCCGGGTAGAGGTGGGGGCATCGCCTCGGGGGTCGCTCGCGTTGCTCAAGCTCGGTCGGGCGCGGGCGCTCCTCAGCGGCCGGGACTTCACGGTGCCCGACGACCTCAAGGGAGTTGCAGTTCCGGGTCTCGCACATCGCATCACGATCAAGCCCGAGCCGTGGATCCGAGGTGTTCGCGGCGGTCAGGTCGTGCGCGAGGCGCTCGACCGGGTTCCCGTTCCCAAGGTGCCGTAGCGGTCGAACGATTCCCAAAGGCCTTTTGAACGGACTCCCGGTCCGCGCCGTGTGTCCGATCCACCCCTCGTCGTGATCGCCGACCCGGTGGATCCGGCCGCGGTGCAACTCCTCGCGAACGGCCCGTGTCGCGTCGTGGATGCGTCGGGCGATCCTTCGACGCTTTTCGGCCACCTGCCCACCGCTTGGGGACTGGTGGTGCGCAGTCGAACCAAGGTCACGGACGCTCTGTTGTCCGAAGCACCGAAGCTCCGGGTCGTCGCCCGCGCGGGAGTCGGCGTCGACAACGTGGACCTCCACGCCGCGACGGCGCGGAAGGTCCTGGTGGTCAACGCCCCCACCGCCGCGACGACCAGCGTGGCCGAGCTCACGGCCACGTTCGCACTCCTCCTGGTCCGGGAGCTCTATGGAGCAATCCAAACTACCAAAGGCGGCGCCTGGAAGCGTGGACTCCACGGTGCCGAACTCTCCGGGAAGACGGTGGGACTCGTCGGGTACGGCCGGATCGGCCGTGAAGTCGCTCGTCGGCTTCGCCCGTTCGGGCCCTCCATCGTGGCCTTCGACCCGTTGCTTCCCCGCTCCCCGGACGAAACGCCGCTCGTACCGTTGGACGACCTGCTCTCCCGGTCGGATGTCATCAGCCTCCATGCCGCATTGACGCCCGAGAACCACCACCTCCTGAACGCGGAGCGACTCGCACGCCTGCGACCTGGGGCCTACGTCATCAACGTCGCGCGCGGCGCCCTCATTGACGAGGAGGCGCTGCTCGCGGCGCTCAACTCGGGCCAGGTCGCCGGCGCCGCCCTCGATGTGTTCGAGTCGGAACCTCCCACGCGAACCGCCTTGCTCGCCCACCCCCGGGTCATCGCCACTCCCCATCTCGGCGCGTCGACCCCGGACGCCCAGCACCGCGCCGGGATTCAGGTCGCGGAGGAACTCCTTCGGTTGGTCCGGGGCGAGGAACCGCTTTATCTCGTGAACACCGAGGTGCCCACGCGCCCATGACCTTCGACCCCGAGACGGCTACGTTCCTGATCGCCGGGCCGGTCCGCATCCATCCGCGCATTCTCCGCGCGATGAGCTTCTCGTCGGTCAACCACCGGGGCGACTACTTCCACCAACGTGTCGGCGAAATCCGCGAAATGTTGCCGATGCTCTTCGGAGCCCCCGGTCATCACGCGATCCTGTCGGGCAGCGGGACGGCCGGCCTCGAGGCGACGTACTCGGCCCTCCTGCGACCGGACGACCGGGTCATCGTGCTCTCGAACGGAAACTTCGGCGAACGAGGGGATGAGATCGCCCGGCGGTACTCGAACCACGTGACGACGCTTTTCGCCCCATGGGGCCACCCCGTGCCGCCCGAGTCGCTCGCCGCCGAGCTCGAGAAGGGGAATACCCGGGCGGTCATCACCGTCCACAACGAGACCAGCGCCGGCTGTGCGAACGACTTGGCGGCCATCGCCGGCACTGTCCGGAAATCGGGCGCGCTCTTCCTCGTCGATGGCATCTCCTCCGTGGCCGGCCTACCGGTCCACATTCAAGAATGGGGGATCGATGCGATTGTCACCGGGAGTCAGAAGGGTCTCGCGGCGCCCGCCGGCCTCGCCCTGGTTCACTTGTCGGATCGGGCGTTCGCCGAAGTCCGGCCGCGCACCCAGTATCTGGACCTGGCGACCCACTTCAAGTCCCTCGAGAAGAACGACACGCCATGGACGCCGGCGATCCCGCTCTTCCTTGCGCTCCACGAGGCGCTGATCCTGCTCAAGGAGGAAGGGCTGGAGGCCCGGCTCGGCCGTACGCACGCCCTCGCGGAAGCGACAAGAGCGGCGGTGGACGCTCTGGGTCTCGAACTGTTCGCGGAGCGGCGGTATGCCTCGGACACGGTCACCGCGATCAACCTCCCGGCGGGAATGGACGACGCCTCCGTCCGGAAGGCGCTCCTCAACACGTACAACGTCGAGGTGCAAGGCGGCCAGGGCGCCTACAAGGGGAAGATCTTCCGCATCGGCCACATGGGCATCGCTTCCTGGGGCGACCTGCTCATCTGCTTCGCCGGATTGGAACGGATCCTCGCCAAGGCGGGCCGGGCCAAAACCCCCGGCGCCGCTCTCGCGGCGATCGAGTCTCGGATGCCCTGACCGTCTCCACCGGAATACTGCCGCCGGCTCAGATATCCACGATCACGCGGGCGTGCGGCCGCTCCAGATCCACGACCAGCTCGTGGAAGGTAGCCGCCTTCACTTCGAAGTGACGGGAGTGCCGCGCCGGGTCGAACGGCTCACCTCGCAGTTGGGCCAGCAGTGCAGTCGGCGGGGTGCCTACGGCGCGACATCGGATCTCCCGGGCGAGGAAACCCTCCACTGCGTGGAGCGTGATGAGCTGCGTGAGGAAGGCGACGACCAATCCCCCGGGGTCCGAGCCGCTCGCCTGGATCGCCCTCTCTTCGGTCGGGCGCACCTTCCGAAGGTCGGTCATGAGCGCGAAGAGGCCGAGCCCAAGCGCGTCGAACAGCTCGGACGAGGAATCGGCCCGGGCCCAGATACCGACGTCCGCCGTCGTGGGGAAGCTCCCCCAACGTCGGGTCGTCGGCATCGCCTCCGTCCGGTCCCTGCTCGGGACCTAACGGAGAGAGATGAGCGGGCCTTATAGGGGACGCCGCAACTCCGGTCGGAGGCGCGAGGGACCGTGCGGGCCAGCCTGGTGATTCCCACCCTCAACGAGTCCGCGTCGATCGGACACGTTCTTCGGACGTTCCGGGCCGCCGCGGGAGCGGCGAACCAACGGTTCTTCTTCCGGAACCCGATCGATTGGGAGGTCATCGTCGTGGACGGCCCGTCCACCGACGGGACGGCCGAGGCGGCGCAAACGGAGGGCGCACGGGTGATCTCGGAACCCCGCAAAGGGTACGGCCGGGCTTACCGAACCGGCTTTGCCGCGGCCACCGGCGAGGTCATCGCCACCGCCGACGGCGACGCGAGCTATCCGGTCGACGAGATACCCTGGTTCGTGCTCAACCTGCTCGAGCATCGCCTGGATTTCCTGACCTGCGACCGGTTGTCCTATTTGGACGCGAAGGCGATGACGACGGAGCACCGGATCGGCAACTGGGCGCTTAACTTCGGCCTCCGGGCCTTCTTCCACTCCGCGCTCCAGGGCGCTCCCGCGCGGGTCTTGCGGGACAGCCAGAGCGGCATGTGGATCTTCCGGCGCGAGATCCTCGACCGGCTCCGGCTCACGCAGGAGGGCATGGCGTTCAGCGAGGAGCTCAAGCTCGAGGTGCTTCTGCGCGGGCTTCGATTCGAAGAGACCGCGATCCACTATTCCGAGCGCTGGGGCGCGCCCAAGCTATCGAGCTGGCGCGACGGGGGCCGCAACCTGCTGTTCCTCTTCCAGAAGCGATTCGAGGTGTCCCGGGACCAGCGAAGGGGTCTCTACCCGCACCCGCTCGACCGCCCCGAGGGCGCCCCTCGCTAGTGGTCCGCTACTTGGTCTTGCCGGACCGCTCGCGCGACTTGGGCCGCAGCCCCTTGTAGCCGCATTTGCGGCACTGGACCGCCCGGGGGGAATTGCGCGCCGAGCAGTTCATGCAGATGCGCTTGAGCAGCAACCGGTTGACGGCCTCGGGGAACGGCATGGGAAGGCGGCCGACCCGCCGCGGGCTATAAAGCGTTCCCGGTCGCCGGAACGCCGCGGCGCAACGCTAAGGTCCGGCCATCGATTCCGGGGCCGTGTCGTTGACGGAACCGGTGCCGGCGGAGGTCGGCGAGCGGGCCGTCCGGCTCGCGCGCAGCGCCATCGAGCTCGTGCTAGGACCCGACCCTCCCCAGGACCCCGCGAGGCCATTCCGAGACCTTCCACTCCCGCCGGCCTTCGACAAGCCTCGCGGGGTCTTCACGACCCTACGCCATGCGGGGGCGGGATTGCTGCGCGGGTGCATCGGATACACGCTACCGGTCTTCCCACTCCGCATCGGCATTCCGCGGACCGCGGCCAGCGCGGCCCTGGAAGATCCTCGCTTCCCGCCCGTCCGCCTGCGGGAGCTGGCGGAATTGACCGTAGAGGTTTCCCTGCTGACGGTGCCGGAGCCGTTGCCGGCTCGGCGCCCCAGGGACCGGCCGGCGGCGGTCCGCGTGGGTCAGGACGGGCTGATCGTGCGCTGGCGTCACGCCGAGGGCCTCCTGCTCCCGCAGGTCGCGGTCGAGCGGCACTGGAACGCGGAGGAATTCCTAGCGGAAACGTGCGGGAAGGCCGGCCTGCCGTTCGACGCATGGGTTCGTCCGGAGACCGAGGTCTTTCGGTTCGGTTCCGCCGTCTTCGGTGAGGAGTCCCCGGGGGGAGCGACCCACCGCGTCCCCCCTACCCCGTAACCCGTTCTAGGCGTGCGGCTAAGTTCCCGTCTTCGAGTTCCCAATGCAGCGCTTCGACCGGGGGCGGTTCGTCGCGGACCTCGAGCGGGCCCTCGACGAGCAACTCGCGTCGAAGACGATCCGCATGCTGCCGTAGCGCCTCGCCCAGATCGCCGGAGGCCCAGAGCGTCAGCCGGATCCGGTCCGTGAACGCCAGATGGGCCTCTTTCCGGGCCTGCTGGAGCCGCCGCATGGCTTCCCGGAACAGTCCTTCCCGGTGGAGCTCGGGCGGTGCCGTGCGGGGGAGTCGAGCCACCCAGCCCCGTCCGTCGTCGCGCTCGACCCACTCGTCGGCAGGGTATCGCGACGAGTCCCCCGGGGGCTCGATGCGAAACTCTCGGACGTTCAGCTCCGTTTGGAGTAGGTCGGTGGCGGCCGGACCGAAACGGAGGAACGCCGGTGGATCCATGGTCTGTAGGACGAGGGCCGGTAGGGGGAAACGGGACTTCACGCCGGCGCGTTGGCGCAGCTCGCGGCCGACTTCGACCCACGTCCGCAGTTCGGCCATCGCATGGTCCAGATCCGGTTCTCCGGAGGACGAGGCGGTCGGCCACGGGGAGAAGTGGACCGACCGGTGGGGGTCGGCAAACGGCGTGCCGGATAGCTCCTGAAAGAGGTGTTCCGCCAGGAACGGCGTGAGGGGCGCGAGGAGATGGGCCAGCGTCCACAGAGTGTACGAGAGGGTCGCGTGGGCCGCGTGTCGGTCGGCCGGATGCTCGTCACTCCAGAAACGCGGTCGCGACCGCCGGACGTACCACGTCGAAAGATCGTCCACGAACCCCGCGATGCCGGTCGCGGCGGCATGCGTGTCGTAGCTATCGAGGGCATCCGTGACGCCTCGAACCAGGCCGTCGAGACGGGAGAGCAGCCACCGGTCCAGCAGGGCGTGCCCCTCGGGACGCGCCGTCGCGGGTGGTAGCCCGTCGGCCTCCGCGTTGGTGCGATAGAATTCGTAGACGTGGAGCAACGTGCCCAAGGTACGCTGAGCGGCCAGTTGGATCGAGCGGGGGGAGGCGCGGGCCGGCTCGATGTAATCGGTCATGTAGAACGCCCATCGGAGCGCGTCCCCTCCGAGGTCGGTCAGCAGGGTCACCGGGTCGAAGACGTTCCCTTTGGACTTCGACATCTTCTGCCCGGTGTCATCGAGCACGAGCCCGTTCACGAGACAGGTCCGATAGGCCGGTCGGTCGAAGAGCGCCGTCGCCAGCACGTGGAGGGTGTAGAACCAGCCACGGGTCTGGTCGAGTCCCTCACCGATGTAGTCCAACGGTTCGGTCGGCTCGAACGGTCCGGGTTCGAAGGGGTAATGGTACTGGGCGAACGGCGCGGAACCGCTGTCATACCACCCATCGATCGTATACGGCTCGCGCGTCGCCTCGCCTCCGCAAGTGGTACAGGCGAACCGGATCCGGTCCACTTGGACCCGGTGCGGGTCGAAGTCGGGCGGAAGCGGGGCGCCCACGTACTTCGCGAGTTCCGCAAAGCTCCCCACGCCGGTGAAGTGGCCGGCCGGGCATCGCCAGATGGGGAGCGGCGTGCCCCAGTATCGGTTCCGGGAAAGTGCCCAGTCCTTCGCTTCGTCAAGGAAATTGCCGAAGCGTCCGTGCTGCATGTGCCCCGGGATCCAGCGGATCTTCTCGTTGTTCGCGACGAGCGCGTCCCGGATCTGCGAGCTCCGAACAAACCACGAGTCGAGCGCGCGGTACAGGAGCGGCGTGTCGCACCGCCAACACGTAGGATACGTGTGGCGCAGCTTCTCCTCGCGGAACAGCGCGCCGGCCGTCCGAAGCTCCTGGAGGAGAAACGGGTCGGCGGCCTTGAATCCCTTCCCCGCCACCGACGGCACCTGCTCCGTGAAGACGCCGTGGCTATCGAGCGGGTCGAAGAAGCCTACGTGCTCCCGCTCCCCGACCCGTTGGTCGTCTTGGCCGTAGCTCGGCGCGATGTGCACGAGCCCGGTACCTTCGGCCTCTCCGACGAAATCGTCGAGGACGATCCGGTATCGCCCGTCGCCCGGACCCGCGAACGGGAACAGGGGCGCGTACGCGAGGTTCGCTAGTTCAGCCCCGACGTATCGATGGAGTACCTCCGGCACCCCCGGGAAGTACCGGGCCACCGCACCCTGGGCGAGGATGTACTCGTGGCCGTCCTCTCCCCGTATTCCGAGATACGTCAGGTCGGCGCGCCCGGCGATGAGAAGATTGGCGGGCAAGGTCCACGGTGTCGTGGTCCAAACGAGGAGATGGCGGGGAAGTCCACCCTCCACGGGGGCCACGTCGAAGCGCACGGCAATCGATGGGTCGGTGAGCTCCTTGTAGCCTTGCGCCACCTCATGGGAGGAGAGGGGAGTCTCGCAGCGTGGGCAGTAGGGAAGCGTGTAGAATCCCTTCGAGAGCAACCCGCCGTCAAAGAGGGTCTTGAGCGACCACCAGACGCTCTCGATGTACTTCGCGTCCATCGTGGCGTACGCGTGGTCGTAGTCCAGCCAATACCCGATCCGGCGGCTCATTTCGCGCCAGACCTCCATGTACTCGAACACGCTCGCCCGACACTCTTCGCAGAACCGGTCGACCCCGTAGGCTTCGATCTCGCGCTTGAACCGGAACCCGTGGCGGTTCTCGATCTCGAGCTCGACCGGAAGTCCGTGGCAGTCCCATCCCGCCATCGGCGAGACGATCCGATACCCGCGCATCCGGCGGTACCGCAACGGAACATCCTTCAGCGCCCGTGTGAGAGCGGATCCCAGGTGCGGTCGACCGTTCGCCGTCGGGGGGCCCTCGGTGAACCGGAATTCGGGGCCATTGGGGTGGAGAGCCAACGCCCGAGAAACGAGGTCGGTGTCGTGCCAGAATTTCTCCACTCGCCGTTGGATCTCCACCCAGCGATGGGCGGGGGAGGGAGGGGCAGCGTCCGGTGTCACGGAGCGCGGCGAGGGAGGGCGCGCGAATAAAGGCGCGGGCGGAGGCTCAGCGGCTCAATCCCGGCGGGGGAGGCGATTCGGATTCGGGGCCTACATGGGCGTCCTTGTGCCGCTGTACGATCGCGCCCTCCACATATTCGACGTGGGTGTGGGGACCCAAAAACACGCGGTCGGCCTTGAGCCGCCGGACCCGAACGCCGGCCAAGTGGACCTCCGTGGCCTCGATGCGCTGCACCTCGAGCTCGTGCCAGGAAGGCGGCGGCAGGAGGAAGAGCGATGGAAGGAACGGCTTCCGCCGGCGAATCTCGATCCAGTCCGCCTCGATCTCGCCGACCGAGGAGAGGCTATCCACCTCTCCCGAGATCGACTGAGCCGCCAACGTCCCCTTGATGGCGAGGCGCCCCTGGAACAGTACCGTGTCGGCCCGGACATCGTGGTCGACCTCGAGAGAGCCATTCCACCGGAGCAGCTCCGCGACGGTGAGAGTGCCTCCGATTTCGACGGTGCCAGTCAGTTGAGCGCTTCGCGCGGATACTCCGGCTCCGGTACGGAAGGTTCCGCGGGTCCGGAGATCTTCGGTCAATCGTACCACTCCATCGACCCGGTGCGTCCCGGAAAGATCCAGCTGGCGTGCGAGGAGCTTGCCCCCCACCGCCAGCGAGCCGGTCACGTTCCCCGCGTCGATCTCGACGTCCCCGACGACCTTAGTGGATCCTCGCGCCACCCAGTCGAGGGTCCGGACGCTGGGGACCCGGTTGGTTCCGACCAGCCGGAGCGATCCCGACAGCGGAGCGGCCGGGGGCGTCACCGAAGGGCCGGCCGGGGTCGCCGGTGGTGCGGCGACTCTGGCCGGCGAAGCAGGTGCAACGGGCGCGGCGGCGGCCATTAGAACGAGGACTCGACCCTCCGAGGCTCAAGAGTTTTGGGACCGGCGAACCGACGCTCACGCTTGTACGGGTCCGACGCCGAGGCGACGGTGCTCTTGCATGATGCAGAGATTCTGATAGACCCGGATTCCGTGGACGCGTGCGGTATCGGCCGCCGCCTCGTTCTGGACCCCCAGTTGCATCCAGATCGAACCCACCCCTCGAGCGATGGCGTCCTCAACGACCGGCTCGACCCGGTCGCTTCGCCGGAAGATGTCGACGATGTCGATCCGACGGTCGAGTGGGACCTCTCGGAGGGAAGGGAAGGCCCGCCGACCAAGCACTTCGGTCAAGTTGGGATTCACCGGGAGGATGTCGTAGCCTTGACTCAGCAGGTAGCGAGCGACGCCGTTCGAGTCCCGGTCCGGGTTGTCCGAGAGGCCCACGATGGCGATGAGTCGAGCTGTCCGGAGAACCTCTCGTGTTAGTTCATCGGTAGCCATCACGCGTGGGACACGGTCGCGGTCTCGAAAGCGGTGTCGGAAGCGCACTGCCCGCTAGCCCGGGGGGTGCCCCGGGTCAACGGAAGGAGGCAGAGGTGGGTGGTAGTTTCCCGAGGTTGGAGGCGGCCAGACTATCGCAGGATTTTCGGGCAAGGTTTTCCGTAGGAAGGCGGGTGGGGCCGCCGAAGGAGCGGTGGGCCCGAGGGCACTGTCCCGTAGGACCGCCACGACCACGAAGACGATCACTCCGGCCAGGATGAGTAGATAGTACACGTCCTCGCCGTACGGCTTCCATACGAGCGTGGAAAAGCTCAGCGCGTCGTGGGCGCCGTGGAGCAGACCAACGACGAGAAGGTTTCCCCGAGAGTACCGCACCGCGAACGCAAAACCGAGGCCGGCGAAGAAGAGCTCCGCGAAGGCAACGCCGGACGCGAACCCGTAGGTGTTCCCGTAGTACAGGTGCATGCTCGCGAAGAGCAGGCTGGTCCACACGGCGTGCACGAACCACTGGGACGGGCTCCGTAGGAGCCAGTAGCCAAAGATCCACCCTCGGAATATCGTCTCCTCAACAATCCCGATCACGAAGGAGAATGCCACCCAGAACCATGGGTCCGACTCCGCCGCGGCCAGAGGGGGACTGAGCTTGCTGAGGGCGGAAATGGCGGACGGGTCGACCGCGGCCAGCACGGCCACGATCGTGAACGCCGCCAGGAGGCCCAAGAGGGACATCGCGCCGTACCATCGGAGCCCTTCGACTGCGGCGGAGCCGGGGTTCGAAAAGAACCGGCGCAGCGGTTGCACGCCGACTAGGACGACGAAGGCGAGGATGGGGATGGCGTAGACGATCAGGAGATCCGTCGCGAGCAGGTGATAGGCCGGCCGGACCACCGGCACGAGCTGGGGAAGGAAGTACTGACTCAGAATCGCGAGGACGGTGATCGCGACGGCCGCGAAGTAGCCGGCGAGTGGCGCGACCTTCACGGGCGTTGGTTCGTGCGCACGGTCGGGGGGGAGACCCATAACGGCTCCAGGCGTGACCTCGCGAGCGGGCAACGGTAATTACACCTTCCTCGCGTGGAACCGTCCCTAGGCCGGTCGATGGATTTCGCGGTGCTCGTCAAAGTGGTCCCGGCAGTCGAGCAGTTCGGCTTCGACCCCCAGCGGAAAACCCTCCTTCGGACCGGCGTCCAATCCTTCCTCAATCCCAACGACAGCCGGGCAGTCCGGATCGCGGTCCAGTTGAGGAGGCCTGGCGAGCACGTGACAGTGCTCTCCATGGGCCTTCCGGAAGCGGAGGTCCAACTTCGGGAAACATTCTCCTTCGGTGTGGACCAAGTGGTGCTCCTGACGGACCGGGCGCTGGCCGGGTCGGACACCCTCGTCACCGCCCGCGTCCTTCACGCAGCCCTACGGGGCGTGGGGCACGACCTGGTTCTGGCGGGGGAGCGGTCCATCGATTCCGATACGGGGCAAGTCGGTCCAGAGGTGGCCGCCCTGCTCGACGTCCCCGTGCTTACCTCCGCCCGGAGCCTGACCCGGACGCTGGACGGACCCGGCCTCGAAGCCATCACGGAGACCGTCACCGGTTGGAACCGGTTCCGGTTTGCGGCCCCCGCGGTGGTCACCGTGAACGAACGGATCTTGCGCAAGGCCCCCAAGCCCACGCCGGCCGAAATCGCTCGGGCCGTCGGGATGACCGTGGAGACGCGAGGAGTTGGTGAGCTCGGGTTCCGGGCCGGGACGGTGGGGCTGGAGGGATCTCCAACGCTGGTTCGCGCCGTAGAGAACGAGGAACCTGAGCGACATCCTCGGGTCTTCGCGGAGGGCGAGCTCGACGCCCGGATCGAGGGAGCCGCGTCGGCCGTCGAAGAACTGCTCCGGTCGCCTGCGGCTCGTCCGGCACCCCTTCCCCCGCTTTCCTCCACGTTACCCGACGACCGGGAAGTCCTGGTCCTCGTGTCCGGTCCGACCGGGTCGACGGACCCGGCGAGCTTCGGAGTGCTCTCGGAGCTTCGGCGCTGGGGCTCGCACGTCTGGCCCTCGGCCGTCTGGGTTGGCCGAGCTCCCGCCGAGGTCGAGCGAACGGCGGTCGCGAGGGCGGGTGCGGCCCGAGGGTACCTCGTCCCCACCGACATGCTCTTCGTCGGCTCCCGCACCGTGGCGCGGGCGCTCGACCACCTCCTCACGTTCCGGCCCTTGCTCGCCGGAGTGGTGGTCCTCGCGGACCCGTTCGGACGCGAGGTCGGGGGCCAGCTCGCGGCGCGACGGGGCCTCGGACTCACGGGGGATGCCGTAGGCCTCTCGGCAGATCCCTCCGGGACCCTGACCTGGAGGAAGCCGGCCTTTGGTGGCGGCCTCGTCGCGAGCATCCGCTCCCGGACCCGGCCGAGCCTTGCCACGGTTCGGTCCGGGGCGTTCCAGCGGTCGGAGGACGCCGCCGCCTCGACGATCACGATGCAGGAGTTCCCTGGGGTGCGTTCGGACCGGGAGCCGGAACTCGTCGAAAGCGGGGGAGAACGCGACTCCCATTGGAAGGATCTCGGTGCGGCGCGTGTCGTCCTGATCGTCGGGATGGGGTTGGGCGGTCCCGAGAATCTGCCCGCCCTGCGGCCGACGCTCGCGGCCTGGAACGCTGCACTCGGGGGAACTCGCCGCGTCGTCGACGCCGGGTGGCTGCCGGGGGGCCAACAGGTGGGCCTGACCGGTACCAGCGTCGCCGCGGACTTGGCGGTACTGCTCGGAGCGAGCGGGGCCGGCAACCATCTCATCGGACTCCGACGCACGCACGTCCTCGTCGCGGTAAATCCCGACCCCGCGGCGCCCGTGTTTCAGCGAGTGGACGTCGGTATCGTCGGCGGGTGGGCCGAGGTACTGCCGCGGCTCACCGACCGGCTGGCGACCCTCGCCCGGTCCCGGACCGTCGTTTCGGGATGACCTCGCCGGTCCTCTCCGCCGCCGACAGACAGGCCAGGAG
>JBARJD010000088.1:0-11006 GCA_049800095.1 Thermoplasmata archaeon
GGCTTTGGAGGACACGGATATAGTGCGGCAGCGGGAATTCCTTCCGGCCCGACCGCATGAATCCCCCCGAGAATGAGATGGCCAGTCCCGGGATAGAGGCCGGCACCCACGGATCTCCCGGAATCGATGGCTGACCGACAGGTTCCTGCTTACCTACGGCCGACGGCGTTGGCGGCGTCGGCGCCGGACTGGCCGTGTCCGTTCGAATGGGCTCCGGGACGTCATCGGGTGGAGGAGAGACCTTGGCGTCGGGGTCGGTGACCCTCGCGTGGATGACTCGCACAAAGTCGTCGATGTCTTTCGAGGGGGAGGGACGGAGGCCTCGTCGCATCCGGAACCGGTCGAGGGCCCCCATGAGCTCGGGGCTGGGAGATCGGAAGCTCCTCCGGCTCTCGCCATCGAGGAACACCAGCAGCGCATGACCCTCGGAGTCGCGGTAGAGCCTCAAGCCCGCATGGAGCACGAGCTCGTGATAGAGCACGTGAGCCGGTGGACCGCCGAGTGCACTGATCGGGGGGACCCACTCTCCCGTCTGGTGCTCGATGAGCTCGCGAATGCGTACCTCGTCTGCCTCCATGATCCCACTTCCCCGTCTGGTCCCGATAGGAGCTCTGCTCTTTCGCGAGGAGGTTCCTCGCTATGCCCACCCTCGATGGCCGGTTGAACGGGTTTAGTTCTTTGCTCCGCTAGGAAACCGGCGACGGGGGGGTCCGAGCGTGTCCGGACCCCCGGGGGGCGCAACACGGATACATCCCGGCTCAGTTCGCCCGAGGGGGACCCTATGCCCGATGTCGTGACCGAATACGTCGACGTTCTCGAATCTCTGATTGTCGGCTTCGCGCAAGGGGCGCGTTCGATCTTGCGGAAGAACAAGCTCACGGCGGTGCAATTCCTCGTTCTCCAGTGGGCGTCCGTCGAGGGTCCCGCGACCATGACCGCCCTCGCGAGATTTCTCGGAGTGAAACCGCAGTCCGTCACCTCCGTCATCGACTCTTTGGTGCGGCGCGGGTGGATCGAACGCACCCACGGGCGGGCCGACCGCCGGCAAACGATCCTACAGCTCTCGCCCGAAGCGGTCCGGCTCATGGCGGAGTTTCGAGGAGCTCACCTGCGTCGTCTCAAGACCGCGCTCCGGAGGATCCCCCCGAGGGAACTGGCCCACGCCACCCGAGCGCTCCGCGTCACGGAACGGACCCTGGTCGATTCTTTCGAGGGTTCGTCCACCGTTCGGCCGGTCCCGGCGGGGTGATCCCGGCTCCGCGCGGCGGGTTCGCCCGCAATCGAAACTCTAAATATAATCAGCAATAGCTGAGCATCTGATATGCGGAACGGACCCGACATCGACCGACCGACGCCCCCGATGCCCCGGAGCTCCGCGTGAGCGACACGGGCCTCCCGGAGGCCGGGCCCCTTCTGCCACCCCCCACGGATGCGGTGCCGCAGTTCCCGAAGCTCGAATTTGAACTCGCGATCACGGTCGGGATCCTCCTAGCCCTTCTGATGGGCGCCCTCGACCAGTTCGTCGCGTTGACCGCGTTGCCCACGATCCTGACCCAGTTTCACACTCCGACGAGCGGGACGTTTGTGATCAGCGCCTACGTCATCGCCTCGACGACCAGCATCCCAATCTTCGCCAAATTGTCGGACCTTTGGAGCCGCCGGAACGTCTTCCTGGGCGGTCTCGCCGTGTTCATCGTCGGCTCGATCCTGTCCGGGCTGAGTCAGAACCTCCCCGAACTGATCGCCTTCCGGGCCGTCCAGGGGTTCGGAAGCGGCGGATTCTTCCCGGTCGGGATCGCCATCATTGCCGTGGTGTTCCCACCGGAGACCCGGGCTCGCGTCATCGGACTCCTGTCCGGAGTCTTCGGCATCGCCGTCGTGGCCGGGCCGCTGGTCGGCAGCACGATCCTGACCTACACGACCTGGCGATGGGTCTTCTATGTGAACATTCCCTTCGGGGCTCTCGGATTCGTTCTCATCGCGGCGACCCTCGGGCCGCTGCGTCCCCTCCTCGTTCGGAAGTTCGACGTGCTCGGCACGGCCCTCCTCGCGGGATGGGTGGGCGCCATCATGTTCCCACTCTATCAGATCGCGGACAGCGGGTGGACCTGGACGGAGCCGCGGGTTCTGGTCCTGCTCGGAGTCGGGGGAATCCTGATCGTGGCGTTTGTGCTCTGGGAGCTCCGAGCGAAGAACCCATTGGTCCCCCTCCGGCTCCTGGCCCACCGTGTCATGGCCGCCGGAGGAGGCTCGACCTACTTCATCGGCATGGTGTTCTTCCCGGTCGCGACGTTCCTGTCGTTGGTGGTGGGCGTCGCTCTCGTTCCGACGGGCACCAGTTCGGCCGATACGGTTCGGGACATCTTGTACTTCCTTGTGCTCCCCCTCGTGGTCGGGGCCGCTCTGGGCGGACAGCTCCTGGTCCGGCTCTCGTATCGGACGGTGGCGGCCATCGGCCTGCTCATCGGGATCGTCGGCCTGGCCGGTCTGACCACCATTTCCGGGAGCACCGCGCTCTGGGTGTTCCGGTTCGGGTTTGTTCCGGTCGGAGGCATCATCCTTCCGCTGCTTCCGCTCGGCTTCGGGATCGGGCTGACGTTTCCGGTGTTCTTGCTCGCGGCCCAGAACCAGGTGAACCTCGCCGACGTCGGGGAAGCCGGGGGGCTCATCCAGTTCCTCCAATCCCTGGGGGGCGCGGTCGGCCTGTCGGTTCTCGCCTCCTTCCAGCTCACCCAATTCACCGCGCTGGACCCTTCTCCCAGCCCCGCCTGCGCGTCGGTCCCGCCGCCCTTCCCGTTGTGCGCGGAGTACCTCGAGAAGTTCAAGGGCGCCCTCATCACCTCGTACGACCAAACCTTCACCGTTATGCTGGGGCTCCTCGTCCTCGCCTTCGTATTCGTCCTCTTCCTCGTGGGACGGTTGCCCAAGCCCGCGCCCAAGGTCTCGATGCCAGCGGCCGGCGACTCGCCCCTCTTCCCTCCGACGCCGCCTTAGCGATTCCACGCGTCCGTTGGGCGACTCGACCGTCTCGTCCAGTAGACGCGGGGCACCTTCTTGTCGCCTCCTCGCTCCCTTCGGGTGCGCACTTCGAGTGTGCGACGTTCATATGGTAGAGTCGGAGTTTGCGACCGATGACAGCGAATCCGGTTACCGGAGCGAACTCGTTTCACTACGAACGATACGACTTGCTCGGCCGCCTGCGCCGCCGGCTCCTCGCCTCGATCGCGGCCACCGTCGGCTGGCTCAGCCTAATCCTCCTCTACCTGGCCTTCGGGGCGCAGCACTTCAATCTCTTCCAAGACATCGTCGTGGTGGTCGTTTCGCTCTTGGTGCTGGCGGGGTTCCTGCTCGGAGCGTGGATCTCCTTCGGACTCCGGTTCATCGACCACTGGTCCGACTGAGCCCGGGAAGCGGGACCCGAGCGCTTAGGCGAACTCTCCGACGGAGTGGAGGAACTTCACCACGTAGCCGTCGGGGTCGTTGAGGGTGAACGCGGTCCCGTACGGCCACTTCCGAAGACGGGACTCGATCTTCGCCTTGGCCCTCCGGGCCCGGGCGTAGACGCCGGCCACGTTGCGGAGCTCCACATTCACGATGACCCCGGCCCCGAGGGGCGTGCTCACCCACTTGTCGTAGCCGGGATACTCGCCGCTCCGGCCCCACCGTGTGATCCTGCCGAGCGCGAAGACGGCATCACCAATCCCAACGCCGGCGTAGGCCAGTCGGCCGTCGTCAGCCTTCCATTTCCACCGAAGGGTGAAGCCCAGCGAGCGGTAGAACGCGACGGACCGGTCGACGTCCTTGACGTTGAACATGACGCTGAGGAGTGCCTTCATGCCTCGAGCGCCCCACTTCCCACGCTGGGCCCCTCGCACGAGTTGCCGTGACGGCCCGTACTAGGCACGAAGGTGGGCGACGTTGGCCGACGCATAGGCCTCTTTCTCTTGGTCGGTCAGCTCCCGCATGTGGACGGACACGGTGAGCGTCCCCGACATCTGGATGGACAGGTGCGTCCCGGGCAGGCTGAGCGTCATCCCCTCGAGACGGACCTCGAGTTCGCTATGCTGGTCCTTCAGTGCCTCGATCAGCCCTTCCACGGCGCCTCGGTTGGTCATCGTGCCTGCTCCGCTCATCGTTCCACCGGAGAGGGGTACGCTGCGCTGGGATTTCAACTTCGCGCGGCGAACGGGCGCGGGGCTCACGACGGGCCCGGAGGCGGGGGAGGCGGCGGAAGCGGCGTGGAGGGCCCTTCAGGGGGCCGATCTCCGCGGCGGTTCCGGATCGCCAGGACCCACCCGACCGCCGCCAGGACCGCGAGAACCCCTATCACCGCGAGATAGGGGAGAAGGTCCGCAGTCGACGGCGCCTTGCTTCCCGGGGTGGGAAGGCGGATCGATGAATTCGCCACGAACTCGATGTACGAAGTCACGGGCCCTCCCGACACGGACCAGGACCCGCCCACCGCCGTCGGGGTGAAGCCGGACACGGGGTTCACGGTGTACGTGTACGACCCGTTGGCCAACGCGAGCACGAGGGAACTGCCCGTCGCGGTCGACCGGTTGAGCCCGACCGTCACCCCCCAGGACGTCCCGCTCGCGAGGCCGGATTGCACCACGGTGACCGCGAAGGTGTACACGACGAAGGTCAGCGCGACGGTCTCGGAGCCTCCCTTGAGCGTGACGTGTCCGTTTGCCGGCGTCACCGAGTAGCCGGGGACGGGGGTGACCGAGTAGCTGTAGGTGGAATTGGCGAGGTTCACCACGAGGCTTCCGGCGCTGCTCACGTGCGCCGAGCCGCTCACCGACACCTCCCAACTCGTTCCCGCGGGCAACCCGCTTTCGGTAAACGTCAGCGGGAACGTCGGGATTGCGAAGGTAACGTCGACCACGATCAGTCCGGCCCCTAGGATTCCACTGCCGTGGGCCGGAGTAGCGGAATAGTTGCCCACGGTGGCGATCGAATAGACGTAGGGGGTCTGCACCCCGAGCGTCGAGCTTACGGTCATCGCGAGGCCGGTCGTGCTATAGGTCGTGCTGTTGAAGACGACGCTCCAGGGCGTCCCGGACGGAAGCCCACTCTCTACGAACAGGGCCGCATGGTCGGCCCACGCGGTCATGAGAGGATAGTGGTCGATGTCCGACTCGTCCAGCACGAACGGAGTGTCCCCGATGCCATCGGGCCCCGGAATGTTCTGGTCCGGTCCGCTGAACTCGTCGACTCCGGTATAGTTGCTCCAGAAGTTCCCGCCAGTCGGGTACCCGTCGTCCCACGCCAGGACCGGGCTGTCCTCGATCTGCCAGGAGGCGTCGGAGAGGAAGTCGTTGTGGTAGTTCAGGGACGCGACGGGTCCGTCGAAGTACAGCGAGACGTTGTCCTGATGGAAACTGTTGCCCACGACCGTTCCAGTCGACATACCCTCGACCTCGACCGCGACATCGTCGTCGAGGAACGTATTGTCGGTGATCGTGTATCCGTAGACCTCCCCGAGGACAACGTCCGTGAGGTCGGCCGAGGAGTCGCCGGAGAAATTGTTCCCGTCGAGGACGAGCCCTTCGACCTCGCTGATGTCGGGGCCGCCGTCCTGGTCGTTCCCGGCCTGATTGTCGGCGAGGACGACGTTCGTGCCCCCCGAAATGAAGAACGGGTACGAATCGTTGATCAGGGTGTTGCCCGTGACCACGAGACCCTCGGGGGAGCCCGCGAAGATTCCGTTCTCCCCGATGTTGTCGAACGTGCTTCCCGTGATCGATACTCCGTCCGGTGCGTTCAGGACGATCCCGTTTTCCTGGTCTCCAGTGAAGATGGAGTCGTGGACGGTAAGGTTTGTCACGTCGAACGTCGAGATCCCGTCGCCCGCGGCGTCGGAGACGTCGGTGTTCGCGATGGAGACCTGCTGATCGAGGTCGAGGGAGATTCCATCTCCCGCGCCCGAGTAGGTAAGGTTCGAGTCGACGATCTGGATCCCCGCCGAGCCGGTGTCGGTGAACGGCGAGTCCGTCCACTCGAGTGAGTCGTTGACTAAGGAGGAGTCGTTGGAGTCGAATGTCTCGACCCCCACGAGGGCGGGTTGCCCGGGGGTACCCGAGAGGTTGCTCGACGAGATGGTGAGCCCTTGCGTCGAACCGGCCTGGACCGCGTAATCGATCGGGAAGCCGGGCGTGGGTTGGATGCGGCTGTCGGTGATCGTAATGTCCGAATCTCCGTCCAAGTACACTCCGGCAATCTGCGTGCCGCTCAGGTTGCTGTCTTCCACCATCACGTCTCGAGTGCCGTCGGTGAGGTTCAGCGCGTAATTTGCCCGAGGCGCTGTCGAGTTCTGCCATAGGATCGTCGAGGTCTGCTGCGCGACCAGGCCGTTGTTCCCTCCCCCGAGGTCCGATCCAATGATCGTCAGGTCGGAGGTCTCGTCGGCGTTCACGCCGGTGGCCCCGCTGACGAGATCCGAGTTCTCGATCAGCACCCCGGCGCTGTCCAGGTCATCGACCCCGACGGCGCTCCCGGAGAAATTGTCCTCCGCGAAGGTAATGCCGACATCGTTGCTGACGTAGGCCCCCTCGTCGCCGGCGCCGAGGGCGGTCGAGTCCACGATGGCGATGCCGTCAGACCCCTCCAAGCTGTAGGCTTCATCCGTCCCGGCACTCACCGTATTGTTCCAGAAAGTCAGGTTCCCTGAGTTTGCGACGTACACCGGTTCAAGGTTGGCCGTCAGGTTGTTCTCGGAGATGTTCCCGAACGCCACCATGTCAAAATTCAAGGCGTCATCTCCGCCCGGGGAGTTGAACCGGTTTCCGTGGATCTGGAATGAGCTTACGTACTCGAGGACCAACGCGTCGCCGACCGCGTGAGAGAAATCATTCCCCACGAGGGCGAGGCTGGAGTCCGTCGTCGCCTCTGCTCCGCCGAACTGAGTAAAGTTGTTGCCGGTGAACGCCACCAACGCGGAGGAATCGATTTCGACACCGCCGGTCGCCAGTCCGTAGTTGTCAAAGACGGTCACCGAAGTCGATTCGTCTACGTAAACCGCTTCCCCCGTCGTCGACTCAGTGTTGTTGCCTACGGTGACGTTCGTCGAATCGGCGATCGTGATCGCAGTCCCCGCGCCCGTAAGCTGGAATCCGGCCACGCTGACGTTGCTGGCCCCGAAGACGAGGATGTCGGCGCTTCCCGTCGTATAGGTGATCTTGAATCCTGCGCCGACCAGAACGCTGCCGTTCCTATAGTCCGCAACCGTACCCGCATAGTCTGCGAGAAGGGTGTACGTGTTCTCGCCCGGACCACTTTGCCCGAATATTCCCGGAGCCGACACGCTGCCGTTGATGTTAATCTGGAACGTGGAACTGAACTCGGGCTGGAGTTGGGTTTGGCCATATCGAATGGTCGCGACCCCAGAAAGTCCCGAGATCACTAGAAAAGCGAGAACTACGAATGCGGCGACGGCACCGGATCGGATTCCCCGCTCCCAGCGACCACCCATTCCCGGGGACGGGAAGTCCCGGGGCAAAATACCTCCGACCGGGTCCCGTCCTGCGTTAGACCGACCCGGCGGCGTGCGACTACAAGACGGTGCTGCTGTTCGTGCCGCTGACCGAAACGGTCTGCGGCGAGAGCGAGTCCGTAGTGAACCGGTACCTCCCGACCGAACCCGTGAACAAGAACTTGCACGAGGAGCCATCGGAGCTGTAGACGCCGCCGTTGTGCCCGTCCGAAATTCCGAACGCTGCGGACGCTTCGCTGCCCGTAGAGAACGACCGTTTCACCGCGCTGCCCGAAGGGAGCGTCAATGTGGCAGTGCCGGCCCCCAGGGCGGAACTGGACAAGGAAGTCGCGAAGGGGTGTGGCACGGGCACGACGAACAGGAACACGGCTTCGCAGACCGCCACGACGGTCCCAATCACCAAGTAGGCCAACCAATGGTGTCGGGGAGACGCCGTCGAAGCGGCCCGAGCGCTGGATCCCATGAACCGAAAGGTCCGGTCTCAGGGCGTACGAAGTTGCTTGGTGGCGTTTGAGGAGGAGACTATCCCCTCAGATTCCACATGTGGTCTCGAGGGCACGGCATTAATCGGGACGGCGGCGCGCCGTGAGGGACCACATGAGAGGGATCAGGCCCTTCTGTTGGGTCAGATGCCAGTAGCCTTGCTGGTCTTCGGCCATGAACGGGTACCGTTTCCAGTGGCTGTAGGGGTATTCCCGGACCGATTCGATGGTGAGCCCATGCGAGGCCAACGCCGAGAGAGTTTTGGAGAGGGGATGGAGCCATGAGTAGCTGACCTTGTGCTTCATCTTGACGGACGTCGCGTAGGTCCGGTCGTATTCCTCTCGGAGGGCCCCGGTCTCGAAGTACGGAATCTTCGGCTGGAGACTCGTACACGGCGAGTCGTTGGGAAATATCTCCGCGAAGGGGTGGTCGTCGAGCACGTAGAACCGACCGCCGGGCCGGAGGAACCGCGCGACGACCTTGGCCCAGCCATCGACGTCCGGGAGCCAACACATCGCGCCCTTACCGGTGTAGACGATGTCGAACTGACCGGTAAGGTGGTCCGCCAGGTCGTAGACATTTGACCGGATGAAGCGAGCCTCGATGCCCGCCTCTCGGGCGAGCCGACGAGCCGCTCGGACCGCGGGCAACGAAAAGTCCACACCCGTTACCCGCGCTCCGAGTCGGCCCCACGAGAGTGTGTCGAGGCCGAAATGGCACTGGAGGTGAAGGAGGGACTTTCCGCGAACCGACCCGAGCTCCTTGACCTCTATGGATCGCAGCGTCGACCGGCCCCGGAGGAAGGAGGGAACGTCATACAAGGGAGCGACGACGTGTAATGGAACGCTCTCGTCCCACTTCTCGCGATTGACGGTCATCCGTCGTCGGTCGCCGACTCGCACAGGGTCGACGAGTCGTCGAGAACCCATAATGCGAATGGCCGGCACCGCCCGGCCTCCGATACCGAGAAAAACTCCGGCGGTTCCTGCGCCGACACGATGGGAGCGGCACACGACTCGACTGGGCCGACCCTCGAGCGAGGCAAGGGGAGGCCGGTGGTGTTCCTCCACGGCTACCCGTTGAACCACGAGATGTGGGGGCCTCAGCTTGAGGGACTGTCGGCCCGTCACCGAGTCGTCCTGTTCGACCTCCCAGGCTACGGTCAAACGCGGGGCCACGCGGTCCCCGATACTCTTTCCGGTTTTGCGGAGCACATTCACGCGAACTTGATCCGACGCGCCGAGGGTCCCGTGGCGATCGTCGGTCATTCGTTCGGCGGCTACATCGCCCTGGAGCTCCTTCGAACCCACCCCGAGGATTTCCGGGCGCTCATCCTCACGAACACCCGATCGGAAGCGGATAGTCCGGAGGCGCGGGCAAAGCGCCTGGCGACGATCCGCCGACTCGAGGACCCCGCCCAGACGCTCGACGTCGAGGCGACCGCGCAAAGCCTCCTGGCTCCCGCCACCTGGCACGCGGCCGGTGCCTTGGTCGAGACAGTCCGTGGGATGATACGGAGCGCTCCCTCCCAGACGGTCTCGGCGACGCTGAAGGCGATCGCGGATCGCGCGGATCTCACGCAGGTGCTTTCCCGTATTCGCGTGCCGACGCTCGTCCTTTGGGGCGAACAAGATCAACTGATTCCACCTTCCCAGACCCAGTCGATGGTCGCCCGGATCCAAGGCTGTTCGGGGGTAGGCGTCCCCGACGCTGGACACCTTCCTTCCCTCGAATCTCCCAGGGTGTTCGACCGCGCCTTGGATGCGTTCCTACGGCGCCTTCCTGACTGAACCGACCGAACCCCGCCCCGGTGTTCCGAAATCGCGCCCACTCACTCAGGGAAGGCCCGACGGGGGCACGCCAAGAGCCATTTATCTACCGAATCGACTTGAGGCCGAGAGCGCGGATGCCCGAAACCAAGGTTCCCGAATCGGCCGAGGTCCTTCTGGCGTCGGTTCCCCTCTTCTCGAGCCTGAAGAAATCCCAGCTCCATACCATGGCCGTCACCGCGAAGGAGCGGAACTATCGGGATGGCGACGCCATCGTCAAGGAGGGCGAGAAGGGGATTGGCTTCTACCTCATCCTCGCGGGGCGGGCCCGGGTCGAGAAGGCCGGCAAGCAGGTCGCGACGGTGGGGCCCGGCCAGTACTTCGGCGAGATGGCCCTACTCGATGAACAAGCCCGGACCGCCGACGTCCGTGCCGCCGGCGCCGTGCGCTGCCTCGTGCTCTCACCCTGGGAGTTCTGGGCCGCGGTCGGCAACGAGCCCGAGGTGCTGCGGACCCTTCTCAAGGAAACGGTGCGGCGTCTGCGCTCCGGCTCCGTCACGCTTACCGAGTAGGCCCCCCGTCGCGGTGTGAACCGCCCTGCTGCTCGCTCAGCGATTGATCTCCACGAGGAGAACCCATGCCTCGAGGATCGTAACGAGGAAGCCGGCGATGGTCGCCGCCGCGAACCACTCGAGCGCGCCGCTGCTCCCCACCGCGAGAAGTATTCCTCCACCGGCGAGCAGCGCGCACGGGAATTGAATCTCGATCGTGTGAGAGCGCAGGAAACGTCGCATGGGTTGCTGTACTGCGCGCCAGTTTCGCACCTCGATCCAGTCGAGCCCGACCCACAGTGGGACGGCGATGACGAGCACTTCGATGCCGCGCGCGAGCCCCGATTGCCCGGGCACGAGGAGGGTCGACGACACCGCGAGCACGGCCACGAGGAGCAAGATGGCCTGCAGCGCGCGGTTCGCGATCGTCGGCAGCGAGATGATCCGCTGCAGATTGATCGAGAGGCCGACGAAAATCAGACCGGCGAGGGCCGCCGAGGCGCCCACCTCTGCTCCAAAGAACGTGTCCCAGGTCGTGCGGTCTCCCCCTTCGAGGGGCGGAGTCGCGGGGCAGTTCGCGCCGATGCTTAAGGGGTCCGACCGAAACGGGACCGGCGATCCGGCCTCGGTCGACGCGGTTCAAAGAGTCGGACTGCCGACTGTTCTCGGGTCCGCTCAAAGGAAGTGCCCTGCGCGACTCCGTCGGAC
>JBARJD010000089.1:0-37842 GCA_049800095.1 Thermoplasmata archaeon
GCCGCGAAGTAGACCACCGCCCCGGGGATCAGGCCTCCGAGGAAGGCGAACACCGGGAGGGCGAGGTAGGCCGAGGCGAGGTCGATATGGAAGACGAAGATCAGCGCCGCCCCCATGGCCGCCCCGGAAGAAAGTCCGAGCAGGTACGGATCGGCGAGCGGGTTTCTGAAGACCCCCTGGAGCGAGCCGCCCGAGAGGCCCAGCGCCGCCCCGGTGGCGAGCGCGAGGACGACGGCCGGCATTCGGGCCTCCCAGACGATCTCCACCCAGATCGCGCACTGCCGGACAGTGGTCGGATAGCTCCCGCACGCCGAGCCGGTGAGCAGACCTCCCGAGGCCTCATGGAGGAGGATCGAATCGACGACGACGGGGGGAATGTTCACCGGTCCAATGAGCGGGGAGAACAATAGGAGAGCGAGGCCGGCCACCGCCAATAGCGCCACGGCGATCCATCGCAAGCGGCGTCGCCGAGCGACGCTTTCCCGCACAGGTTCCGCGGCCCCAGGTGACCCTGAAGAACCGGTGTCCGCCACGCGTGCCCGACCCCGCGACTAGGGCGGAGGGACCAGGGTCGGATGAACGCAGTGGAGCAGCAGCGGCAAGGCGAGGATCATCGTGGGGTCGGGCTCGGAAAGCAAGGTGACGTCCAGGGCAATCTTCGAACCGGTCAGCTGCGCCCAGTAGGGCGCCCCGGAGCTCGAGGATGCCCATTGGGCCGGGGTCTCATTCTCGACGAGCCAAACGTCGTTCCAGCTGGTCCCGTACAGGATGACCTGGGGGCTGTCGTTCAGCACCGCGCTGCCGTTCAGTTCGAGGTAGACCAAGGGCGCCGCACCCGCCACGTTCGTAGCCCCAAGCGTGTCGATGAGGGATTGGCCGAACGAGTCCGGTCCATACGTGTAGTAGCCGCCGGAGTCGTAATAGTACGTCAGAAGGACCGTCGGCAAGGGAACGCCGTTGTAGGAGAGATTGGTATCGAAGTTCGAAGCATTGACCAACTCCTGGTTCAGTGTCGAAACGAGCGTATCGGTCGTAGCGCTCACCGACGGAAAGATCGTGCCAACGAGTTGCACGTCGCTGACGATTCCCTGGACCGTGGTGGGCGACAGGATCACGACGGGGATGTCGTAGGTGACCGATATCTGTTCGACATCGGCGGCGGAGGTGATGGTGGTGGCGAGCACCAGCTGGGGGCTCGCGTTGAGCAGCTCATCGATCGACAAACTGGGGTAGTCCGAGATGCAGAGCCCTGCCGTGACGCCCCAGAGAGAGGATTGGTTCGGACTGTATTCATTGAGGAGTCCGCCCGGGATGCCTGCATCGCATCCGACGCCGACCACCCGGTCCCGCAATCCGAGCCGGTAGACGATGTCCATTACGCTCGGAGCGAGGACGACGATGCGGGTCGGGTTGAGCGGAACGACGAGGGTCCGGCCCAGATCGTCGACGACCGTGACCGTGGGTCCGGTCGACGTGGATTTCGGTGGCACCAGCTCGAAATAGACCGCGGTGGCGGCGACGGCCACGCCGGCGGAGACCAGGATGGCGACCACGAGCAAGGTCAGGGGGACCGTGTGCCGCGGAGGGGATTCGGACGTTGTCGAGGGCGTAGTCAAAGACATTGTACTCCAGGCAAACACGCTTGCCTATAAACATTTCTCGGCCGAGATATCTCCCCGCGCCCGTCGCCCCCTTCGTGGGGTGCGGCGGGAATCGGACGGATCAAGCACGAGGCTTGGAGACCAGTTCCACTCGTCGGCAATGGAGCCACCGGCCGCCTCGCCCCTCTCTGGTCGAGAGACCCGTTAACCGAAGCCGTGATCGGAAGAGCGGCGCGTCCAGCACCCACGTATGATACTCGCCGTTCTCTCCGCACAGGTCGACCCTTCGGATCCGATGCGCGTCGTGCAGCGCATTCTCTGCCCGCGCGTCCAAACATCGGCCCACCCACTCCGGTCCGAGGGACGAGGCCCGCACATAGGAGAACACTATCTCAAATCCGGACGTCTGGAGCTGGCGCAGTATTCTGGCCCGGCTACGGTGCCAAAGTGGTGTCAGCACCCGAAATCCCAACGGCTCAGCAATGGAACGAATCCAGTTCGGTCGGCCCCCGACCCGGTCGAGGTCTCCGGTCACCAGTGTATCGATGCCACGGGGGCCGAGCTTTTGGAAGGCGCGCCGATACCCAAGACGGTAGGGAGGGTCGAGTCGAACAATCCGGTGGGGGATTCCGAGAGCCTTCGCTTGTTGCCGCATGACCCGTAACGGGTGGGCGCGGAACGCTCCTCGAGCCGGCGCGAAGGTGACCAAGGCAGCCACTTCCACTCCTCGGCTCCTCACTTCGTGAAGGGCGAGTGCGGAATCCTTTCCGCCTGTCCAGAGCAGGGCGGCCTTCGCCGGCCGCTCGCGGCGTCGAGGGATGAGGCGACTCGCCGGGCCCCGGGGTCCGCTCACGTTTCGAGGCGCTCAAAGGCATCAGCGGGGCCCGACCACTGGAACTCATCCGGATGGAACAAGTGGGCGAAGAGTTCGGCGCCCTGAGCGATCCGAGGACCGGGCCGTGAAACGTACGAGTCCGCGTCGACGGCGAAGACTCTCCCATCCCGCACGGCGGGGATCGAGTCCCACCCCGGCAGCTCCCGAAGAAGGGCGGCTTCCGCCCGGGCCCGCGGAAGATGGTATCCGCACGGCGCGACGACCAGTACCTCGGGGGCCCAGCGACGCACATCCTCCCAAGGGGTCCGAGTTGAATCGACACCGCGACGGGCCAAGCCATCCACCCCGCCGGCGGCGTCGACCATTTCCGGGACCCAATGACCGGCGCAGAAGACTGGGTCGGCCCACTCCATGCAGAAGACGCGGGGACGCGAAAGGCCCCGGGACGTCTGGGTACGGAGCGATGCCAGTCCGTCCTGAAGAGCCCCCGTGAGATGAGTTGCCTCGGATTCCCGGCCGGTATGGCTCCCAAGATCCCGGATGTTTTCAAGGATCCCGTCGAGTGACCGTGGCGTCATCCAGAGGACCTCGGGCGGGGGGTGCAGACCGGCGAGCGCCCGGCTCACCTCGGTACCGGATGGCGCGCAGACCTGACACAGGTTTTGGGTCATGAGAAGGTCGGGCTGCGCCGCTCTCAAGATTTCCTCGTCCACTTCATAGAGCGTGCCCTTTTCGTGAAGCTGCCGGCTCACGCGCTCGTCGATCTCTCGGGGCGAGAGGCCCTTCAGGTCGACAGCGAGGTGTACGACAACCGGCTTGGTCTTCGCGTCGGCGGGGTAGTCGCATTCGTGAGACACGGCACGGACCTCCTCCCCGAGCCCGAGCGCGTACGCCATCTCCGTTGCCGCGGGCAGAAACGATACGATCTTCATCGCGGGACCGCCTCCGAGGAGCCGATGAGGCCGCCACGACCTGAACCTAGAAGACCTCTTTGAACCGGTCGGGGCAGTCTTCATGCCGAAGGCCACCTTCGCGCATGCGGAAGAGGACCGCATGGGCGCCACGAACCCCGTGACATCAACCAGGGAGGAGCCGCCCGAGCCTTCCTCGGAGCTCCAGGCGGCGGCGACTGAGCTGCGTCAGCGGGTGATCCGAGCCACGGAGCGCCGACCGGCGGAGTGCATGCTACTGTCGGGAGGTCTCGACACCGCCATTCTAGCCCCCCTCGCCGATGCGGGGGGAATGCGGGCCGCTGTCACGGTTCTGACCTCCCCGGACGCACCGGATCGACCGTTCGCGCAGGCGGTCGCGTCTCGGTTGGGATGGGAGCAGCACGTCGTCGAGGCGCCCTTCGTGAATTTGCTGACCGAGACCGACTTTGTGGTCCAAACGCTCCGGAGCTTCGACCCCATGGAACTCCGAAACAGCATCGTGATCGCTCGCGGCCTCCGAGAAGTGGCCGCGCTCGGTTACCGGAGCGCGATGACCGGGGATGCGGCAGACGAGCTGTTCGGTGGATACTCCTTCATGTGGGGCAAGAGTCCGGACGACTTCGAGGAGTACTCCCGGCGGATGGCCACGAGCATGAAATTCTCCTCCCACCCACTAGGCAAGGCGCTCGGGGTCGAGGTCAAAGCTCCGTACACCGACTCCGACGTCGTCCGCTTCGCGATCGAACTGCCCATGCGACTCAAGGTCGCTCGACGGGATGGGGCGACCGTCGGCAAGTGGGTCCTTCGGTGGGCGTTTCCGGAGTGCGAGAGCCGGTGGCGACGAAAAGACCCGATCGAGGTCGGGTCCGGCTCGACCCGCCTACCTGCGTGGTTCGCGGAGCGGACCTCTAAGGAGCGCCTCGCCGAGGAGCAGGAGCGGATCCGTCGGGAGGACCGGGTGGAGATACGAGATGCGGAGCACCTCGCGTACTACGAAGCGTTCCGTCGGACATTTCCGGAGATCCTGAAGGAGCGGACTTTCGGCGTGGAGTCGTGCGCGCATTGCGGTTTTGAGCTGCCGCGTCCAGACTCCACCTTTTGCACGACGTGCGGTGCCTACCCGGCCCGACCCTGAGGCTCCGTGGGGAGCGATCTCCCACGTCCCCGGAAGCGCACGGGGGCTCCCCGCGCCGTTCTCTCTTGGAGCAGCGGCAAGGACGCGGCGTACGCGTTGCACCGTCTCCAAGTGGATGGAGGCTACGATGTCGTAGCCCTCGTGACCACCGTGGTGTCGCCAACCGGTCGGGTCGCAACTCACGGTACTCGAGGGGAGCTGCTCGTCCGCCAAGCCGCTCTGACGGGGGTTCCCCTCACTCGGGTGGTTCTCCCTCGATCTCCGTCCAACGTGGTCTACGAGAGGGCGATGGCCTCCGCGCTGCGCGGGTTCATCGACCGGGGCATTCGTCACATGATTTTCGGAGACCTTTTTCTCGACGACATCCGCCGCTATCGCGAGCGTCAACTCGCTGACGTGGGCATGCAGTGCGTTTTCCCGCTCTGGGGCCTGGAAACCCAACGACTTGCTCGGGACATGATCGCCTCGGGTCTCGAGGCCCGCTTGGTCGCCGTGGACACTCGGCGGCTCCCCTCGTCGTGGGCGGGCCGACGATTTGACACGCGCCTGCTGGATGAGCTCCCTCCGGGAGTCGACCCATGCGGCGAAAACGGCGAATTTCACACCTTCGTAACGGCTGGTCCGATGTTGCGGCACCCGATTCCGGTGCGCGCGGGAGCGATCCACGAACAGGAGGGCGTGGCCACTGCCGAACTTCGGTACGACCCCCTACCGCGTCCCGGCCGCCGCATACAACGGGAGCCTCGCCTGCATCCGGGAAAAAGGCTAAGTCGCGGGGCGTTCCCGCGGGGTGGGGAGGGAGCATAGGCTAATCTGGCAGACCAGCGGGCTCCAGTCAGATCTCCCGCGAAGGGGATCTTTGCATTGGGTCAGCGGAGGGACGCTTCGGCGTACCGATGACGAGTGACTGGAGCGCGTGGAGAGACCCGCATATCGGGGTTCAAATCCCCGTGCTCCCATTGCCCTCGCAGGTGGGTCTCCCTTCCCCCACGTGGAAGATCTCCTCGGCTTCGACGGGGAGAGCG
This sequence comes from Thermoplasmata archaeon, assembly GCA_049800095.1. GTDB lineage: Archaea > Thermoplasmatota > Thermoplasmata > Lutacidiplasmatales > UBA184 > JAKIWV01. Next base: position 5,529 of record JBARJD010000089.1, read on the forward strand.
CAGGGGACCCGGACTACCATGATCCGCGGGTTCCTCGCAGCGCGGTCATCGGTCCCGCGCGTCCTTTGGGAAGCCAGCGCGGTTGCAGTCGCCCGACCATTCTACCTTGAAGCTCCGCCGGGCGTCTGCGCTCGGGATCCTTCCGCCTTATCTCAGATGGGCGCTGGGGCAGGCGATGCTACAAACAGACGAAGTCCTCGCCCTGTATGACGACGAGATGCGTCGGGACCCGGTACCTGGGCCCGGTTCGCGAGTCGAACGAGTCGGGAGGATTGTGCGAGTCGTCGGCAAAGACAATTGCGTTCTCTTCTCGGATCTCTCTGAGGCCGATGCCGAGGAGGTCGTCGCCGCTCAGGCCGAATTCTTTCGGGAGTCGGGGGCGGAAGTGGAATGGAAGGTTTTCGGTCACGACCGACCGCCGAACCTAGAAGCGGTACTTGCGAGCGAGGGGTTCGCCCCCGACGAACCGGAGACACTGGTCGTCTTCGACCTTCGGGCCGGAGTTCCCGGGGAGATCGCGACCGCTGGGGTCGAAGTCCGGTGGGTCATGGACGATGTCGGAGTTCGTGACGCGGTGATTGCGCGCGACGCCGCGTTCGGACCGGAGGCGCCGGACAGCTCCGCGCGGTACGCACGGATGCTGAAAGACCCGAACCAGGCGTTGTTCGTAGCTTACGTCGAAGGAAAGCCGGTCGCGTCGGCGCGGATAGAGATGACACCGGGGCGCTCGTTTGCCTCCCTCTGGGGGGGCGGAACTGCTCCCGAGTATCGGCATCGTGGAATCTACCGCAGCCTCGTCCACGCGCGTGCGATACTTGCAGCGAGCAAGGGCTACCGGTTCCTTACTGTAGATGCACGCGAGACGAGTCGACCTATTCTGGAGCGGCTCGGGTTTGTACCGCTGACCACTACTCGCGGATGGGTACTCCGACCCCGGCCCGGCGATTCCGCGGAAGTGAAAAGCAAGCCTCCGTAGCGAACCGGCTCTATTGGCCTTACCCTTCGACTCTCGGAGACAGGGAGAGGTAGACGTTCCATTTACGGGGGACTCGGATCAGGTCAGCAGGTACGCACTCGCCCCATGCGCCGATCACAGTCCGTCCAACCGAACGGTCCTGTCGTCAAGCAGTATCGGAGGGGGACCGATACATGCTCCTCTCCGACCGATTGCTCCCGAGCCGTTCTCCATCGGAACGATGGTATCGGACGCCCGCAATCGTGGGTGGTATCCCGTGCTCCCATTCCTCCCGCGGGTGCAGTAGAGCGAGCTCGAGTCGTCGAGGTGAACAGCGAGCAACGCGTGCGGCGGGAGGAGAGTCGCGCTCTTTAGACGACCCTCGCATTACAACGGGTCATAGTCCCCTCTCCCTACATGGTTGTGACACAAGGCGCCCCTTCCGGGACGCCTCGTTAAAATTGGTCCACTCTCCGTTCACGAAGGACCGACGGTCTCCCGAAACTCCAAAGCTTCCCCCCGTCCAACATTACGATGTACTGGAGTCCGAGACTTAGATCGCGTCCGATTCGACGAGACTTATCAGGTCCTGCCGTCGGAATAGTCTGACGCGATGAAGGACGACCCGGTAGCTCTCCCGATATATCTTTTCCAGTCCCTACTTTGGCGGCGGCGGTGGGACGCCCTTCCCGGCTGGCGACTGGGAGTTCGTGGAAGCGGGGGGAGCCTTTCCTCGTCGGCGCAGCTTAACCAGCGCCACACCGATAGCTACCGCGACAGCGACTGCGACTACGTCTGCACCGAGGAGGACATAGTCGAGGGTCGAGAAGCCTGGCGATGCGGAACTCGGGGCGAAGCCCACCGGTATCGGAGCGACGGGTTGTCCGCTGACGGTCAGGCGGCCGATGACGCTCCCGTACCCCCGGGCGGAGGTAGAGTAGTCGTACGTCCCGTTCGGATCGTCAAAGGAGATCGCCGAGGTGTTCGAACTCTGCTCGACTCCACTGAAAGTGACCGACCATGACATACCGACCGGGAGTCCCGTTTCCGCGAACGTCACCACGTACGTCCCTTCGGTGAAGACGAGCGTCGGCTCCGTCACAGCTGCGCCGTCCACAACGACATACCCGCTGTACGCGAGCGTGGTCTGGTGCCAGCCTGAGATATCTGTAATCGTGTAAGCGTAAGTCCCGTTTGCAAGGCCGGTCCAAGTGAGGTCGTCGGTCCCTCCATCGGTGGTGAGACTCATCACGGTGCCGTCTATCTTGACGCTCCAGGGAAGACCAGAGGGTAATCCCGACTCCGAGAGCAGGACGGAATAACTGGCTGAATCGAAGGCGACGTTCTCGGCAAGAGCGGCTCCGTCGACCGTAAGCGTGCCGCTGTACGGAAGGGTACTCTGATAGAATCCCGGAACGTCGGCGAGGCGGTACGGGTAGGTACCGTTGGGGACCGCGGGGAAGAGGAGAGGACCAGAGGTCGATGAAGACGTCCTCGGCAACGTGGTGCCGTTGAAGTTCACGCTCCAGTTCGTCCCGTCGGGGAGACCTGTTTCGGCGAATTGCACCGGGTAGGTGACGAGCGTGAAGACGAAAGGGACGACGAGGGCGGAGCCGTCGACGAAGAAGCTCGGGATGGAAGGTGGGGGGGCCCACGAGCTGTTCGAGCTCGCCTCCGAAAGGGAGTACAACCCGTCGTTCAGGGTGATCGACGGTTCCGCAGTGCCGGAGGTCGGAATAGTCGTAACGAGGGGGGCCTGACCGGAAACGTCTACGGTCCAGGTCGTGCCGGCCGGAAGCCCGCTCTCGGTGAAGCTCACCGGCGCGGAGAAGGAGACGTTACTCCAGAAGTGCACGAGGATGGTGCTCTGGTTCCGGATCGTGAGGTAGGTGGGCACGGTGGACATGTTCCACACCTGAGATGTGGTCACCCCGGTCTCCGAGCTCTGGGAGATGATCTGGATGCGCGTGTCGGTGGGGGTGGAGGGCAGGAACGAGGCGACGCTTACATTGAGCCACCCGTACGGTTGGGCATTGGAGAGCAGCAGCGTCCGGTCGTGGGTCCCGTTTTCGCCCAGCACGGCAAACGTCTCGGGGCTCCCACCCGCCGTGAAGCTGGCCTTTTGGATCTGCGCGAGATCCATCTGAGAGAGCAGGTCCGTGTAGAGCCAATAGGTGGGATCGGGAACCCGTGTAGTCTCGTCCACGAGGCAGTCTGACGTCTTGCAATAGAAGTGGAAAAACGTGAATTGGGGAACCCCATACGTGAGCGCTTGGGCGACCACGGCGGAGGTGAACACCGAGTCCGTGTATCCGGCCACCCATGGATCGCACAAGGGAGAGGCGCTCGCAGAACCCATGTTGAACTCTTGGATGTCGACGGGTACGCCGTGCGCGTTGGCCACCGAGTCATTGTAGGAGGCCTGGGTCAGCGTGAGGTTCGCGGGGGAGAGGAGTTGGGTGACCGGCGCGGTGGTTGAGCCCACTCCATTGAGATCGCACTTATCGTCGGGATACGAGTGGAAGGAGACGGCCGTGTCGTTGGGCACCGCGGCTGTGGTTGCATTGGTAAACGACTCGATGTTGGGGATCGGGTCATTCGACTCGAGGCCGATGATACACGTGTCGGGGCCGTCGATCGAGCGCAGCGTGTCCGTGTAATTTTCCGCCAAGAGGGCGAACTGAGCCGCGGTCGGTGTCCGGTCATCGGGCGCTTGCCACGAAGTCCATGGAATCCCAAAGTGGGTCCACACTTCCGGTTCATTCCCGATCGCCCAGCAATTGGGCTCCCAACCGGTCGTGCGTTGAAGCCATTCGACCTCATAGGTCATCGTGGAGACGTTGTTGATCTCGGCCGGCACGCCGAGAATGCAATAGTACTGAGGGGACGATTTACAGAGGTTCGCGAAGCCGGTGACGTTGTTGTGAACGGGGAGGCAGGCGGAGGTGCCGTCGTAATAGCATCCTCGCGACCAGTTCTCCTGGTCGATCCAGGTTGCGTCGTATCTCAACACGGTGAAGGGGGACGCCTCCAGGAAGCCCTTCAGCGACGCAGTGTCGGGGTCGGGAGTCCCTCCATCGAGAGAGACGGCCCAGAAGGCAGAACCGGGTCCTTGCTGCGATGTGTCGTTGACACTAAGGTTCACCAGATCGGGGATCTCGGGGGCCGGCGGTACGATGGAACGCGGTGGGGCTGTCGGCAAGCCCCCGAGCGACAACGATCCTTCCAGTACAAGGAGCCCGAGGACGGCGAGGCTTAGAGCGATTCCACCTCGACCAATCATGTCCCGAGTACCGGGGGTAGATTCCCGCCAGTCCGCCGCCGTCGTCGAAGCCCTCGTTTGAGTGTCAGTGGTTGCGTCGAAGGAGAGCGGGTGGCCATCGGGCAGGGCGGGCCCTCCTGCAGTCGTCGATGTTCCGGGACACTCTCACGGAGTGCCCGTGCCAACACTATTGTCCGATCAGCGCGGGATTGGTGCGCTACCCCCAGTGTCCAGGGTAAGAGGGCCACCAGACCGACCACTCGAAGTTCCTCCAGGTCCCGAAGCGCATCGCCCAGAATTTGGGCGCCACTCGACCCATTTGCAGGGTGCGAGGCCAACAAGTTCGAGTACATATGCGCACCGAGCACTTCGTGGCTCCGAGAGAATCGCGCCGCAGGGTAGATTTTCATTTCGGGGAGTTGAACGACGCTCGGGTCGTCGGCCGTCTCACTGCTAAAGATTACTACGCTAAGTCACCGGAGAGCCGGGTGTTGAAGTTGAGCGGTAACCCTCGATCTCGAGGCAGACCCTCCACAAATGCTTCCCTTCGGTAGAGCCCATTTGACCCTGCTTGTTGCGTTAGGCGCACGTTTTCTACGATCCAATCGGCGGTCCACCCGGAACTCACAGAGAGCGCCCGATTCGGGCGGGACTCAGGTCCCCAGTCGGAGGATGAACTGTCGTTGCACGCGATGTGTAGGCTGAAACTGAACCGCTCAGCTAGTTCTCGTTCGACTCCGTGAGAGCCAAAACGCTCAACGCTTCCACGGTCGCCCACTGGCTAGGTCCGCGCAGTGGCTCGAGCATCATGGGATAGAGGATCTCATTCGCGTAGTCCGGTTCGTATTTTCGGGCAAGGCGATCAGGCACCGTGGCATCGAGTGCCCACGCGCCATCGGGCAATCGCTTTCGGCGGAGCCAGGTCAGCGCAGAGGCCAGTCGACGGTCCTCTCCATAACCTAGGCGGGTCAGAATCCGTAGCCCGACCAGTACATCGTAGTAGTAGTGGTTCGGATAGTGAATGCGAAACCAAGGAGCGTAACGTCCTTTGCCTTCCTCCATGAGACGGTGACGGAGGAAGAACTCCGCTCCGAGCTCGACCGATCGACGAACTTCCTCCGTCCGCCGATCCTCGGGAATCTCAGCGAGGGCCGCGAGACCCTCCCACGCGTCGAGCGTACCGACCCGCGAAGGGGAGTCGTGCCAGCCGCCGTCCGACTTCTGGGTTCGGACAATCCAACCGATCGTCCGCTGCACCGCCGGGTGCTCGAGGTAGCCGAACCGGATCAGGGTTCGGGCCACCATACCGGTCACACAGAGCTCTCCGCCCCGTCCTGGCCGGTAGTCGAGCGGAGCGTTCCCTCCGTCCTCAGCGTATCGGTCGAGAATTAACTTGGCCGCTCTCCGTACTCGAGGGTCGGCTCGGTCCATTCCCATGTCGGCGAGAACTCCGGCGACCCAGTGGGTCGTGACGAACTTCGGACGGTAGAGCTCCGGTCCTGAGGTTCCAGGAGGGCCCCAGTGTCCGTCCGGCCACTGCTGGTGGAGGAGGGAAGCGGCCCACCCGGTTCGACCGATTGACCTGAGCGCGTTCTGGACTCGGGAATCACTGCGTGAGCGCCCTTCGACTTCTATCCAGTATTTTGCCCGAATGCTAGGATCCGACCTCGGCCCGGTCAGCCACTTTCTGATCTGGGGTGCAACGCGCATCGGTGCCCGATATGTCCCTCCCTCCACATGACACAATGGCCTTTGAGTCTGATTTCAGGATTTCGAGCACGCCCCCACGGAGGATAAACCGCCCTTTTTCGGAGCGCCCAGACCGGGTCTGGCGGCGCGCTCTCCTGCTTCTCCCTCAGGCGTTTCCAGCCCAAACCGGAGAGATTTCATATGATACGATTTTCCCGCGGCCGTCCATCGCCGGTGCTACGGCTTCGGGAACCGTCAAAAGTGACTGGGTACCTGTGTTCCCGCTGAAAATGGGCGGCCACGCCCATCCTCGGGGGGCTTCGGGCTCTCGGAATTCGGTCGTTCGATGATTGTCTCAATGCTCCTAGCGAGTGGGTTGGCCCGCATAGGGCATGCTCGAAGTCCTACGTTAGCCCACGCAGCGATCGCGCCAGACAGCCAGCAACTCCCTCAGTTGACCCGGGACAGGACAGTGAGCGCCCGGAGCGTGATCATCTTGCTCGGTCGTCGTGCCGTCTCGAAAGACAACGGGGGTGGACGAGCCTTCGGATGTTCCTTGAGTATCGGGAACCCCCAAAAATGGGTGGGGACCCGCGCTCCCATACTCCCCTCTCCAGTGCGTCCCTTTGAAACACCTCCGCTCACGGGTCCTCCGCGGTCGGTCTCGAGTGGCGGCACATATGCCATTGAGCCGTAGGACAGTTAATGGCGAGATGGCGAGTGCCCCCCGGCGGGGTCAATGAGCGTGGGGAAGGCCAGATTCGCGATCGGCCACCTCGTGATCCCGGTGGGCGACATGCCGCTCGCGCTGCACTTCTATCGAGACGTGCTCGGATTTGTCGTGGTCGGAGACGAAGATCCGGTCTGGACTGTCGTGAACGCTGGCGGCGCGGAATTGACCCTATTCCTACGACCCGACTCCCCACGGATCGCCCTCGGGAAAAACGGAGAGGACTCCCCATTCGCCCTCCATGTGGCTGACTTCTCGGCGGCCGCTCGAGCGTCGAGGGAGGACGGATGCCGAGTGAAGAAGTTGGACGAACACCAGGGAATCCTCTGGGACCCCTCGGGAAACGTCTTCGCGCTACACGATCATCGTGAGGATGATTAGCCAAGGCCCCGCAGGCGAACGATTCGGCTGGTACCGTACGTCATCAACCGCGCCACGGCGGCGAGCCGGTCGACGGCTCCACCTCGCACGGAGCCGCTGACGCATCCAGAGACTGCCGCCGGCGTCCCTCGCCGTGACCCGGTTTCAAGAAAACGAATCCGACGGCCCAATTCCTCAGTCGGGCCCTGTCCTCCTACTTTCCCTCCCGACGCGTAGCGCCCCAGATTGCTTCCGTTCAGCGAACCGGCCCGCTCACTCTACGTGATACCCTCGAGCGAAGTACGGTTCGACATGCTGTCTTCGAGGGGCCCGGTAACCTTGCCCAAAGTAAGGCTCCCCTGCGAACGGGGCGCCTCGTGAGAGGCTACCTCACCGCATTTGGGCTGGTCGCCATCGTGCTGGGGGTATTCCTGCTGTTCGCTGGATATGTTCACATTGGGTGTACGATTGGCGGCACAAGCTCGAATCCGACTTTTTCGGACTGCGGAGGAGCTACCGACTTGGAGATTGCAGGGGTGGTCCTGACGCTGGCGGCCATCGTGCTTTTCATCGGATCCCTTCTTCCGTACAGCGGTTCCGCTGAGAAGCAATGACCAAGCTTGCCGCGTTCGTCCCGGCACCTATCGCGGGGATTATTCCCCTTGCCCAATTCTCAGCTGGGTTCCCCGTGCGCCCAGCGAACCTCTCAACCGGGTCCGAAAGGGGATTGCGATTCTCTGGCGTTTCGTCTGAGGGAGTGCGTCGCGGGTACCGCGGACGGGAGCCGACTCGCGGGATTGGGAGTCGCCTCCGATAGAAACTTCGGACGCCGACGAGTTGGAAGTTCGGCACCCACGATGAGTTCTTGGCTTCCTCGGTCTCAAGGCTTCGAAAGGAGAGTGCACCAAACTGAGTGCCGGATCTCGTGCGAGAAGTGATCGGCGGACGAAGTCGGGCGAGCAGGATTTCCGGCCCACGATGGTTCGACGCGGCACTCTCCGCGATGTTCCGACCTTGATGCGGCACCGGCTCGCCATGGAGCGTGAAATCGGTCGCGGAAGTACAAAAGGACTGGTCGCCTTCCAACGAGCCTACCGCCGCTGGCTCACGGAACGCATCCGATCGCGCCGCGTGATTCCGTTCGTCGCAACCGGTCCGGATGGACGCTCGGCCGGCAGCGGTTCGATCTGGTTGAGGGAAGATCGACCGCATCGAGGGAACTTGAGAGTCCTCCTGCCCCGAGTACACAGTGTTTACGTTGAGCCCCGTGCCCGACGACGAGGGGTCGCGACGCATCTTCTTCGAGAGATGCTACGGTGGATCCGGCGGAACGGCTACCGACGGGCCGCTCTTCGGACCACGTCCCGCGCGGAAGCTCTGTATTTCAGGTTCGGTTTTCGTCGAATTGCTTACATGGAGCGAGAATGGCCACGATAGCGCGCCGCTCAGCGAGTTCGAATGGCCGGTACTGCTCCCTTTGACTGTTCATGAGAGAGTTCTCGGGGGGCCGGCCTGGTTTTCTTACCAATCGACTGTATGGGTGGGATGAGTCCCTCCGTCCCGACCCTTCGTCGGGAACCTCCCAAATTGCGCATTAGCAATCCTTGGACGTTCACTCATCGAATGCCCGCCTTGCAACGAGAGTGGAGAACCGATCATAAGGTCCGGAACAGCCCTCGCCCCTTGCTTGACGTGAAGAATCTATATTTCAATCCCCAGAGCGTGACAGGTCGTGGGGGGGAGGCCCACGCCAAGAGAACCGCGTCGAAGGAGGACCTGGCGAGAGATCCCGTCGGGTTCTGGAGTCCTTCTCGAATGGCAAGGCGTCCCTCAGCGAGTGCGCGAGGTCATCGAAAGCCACTTGCATGGGTCCATCGAGCGCATCGAAGTCCAGGGAGGGGGCTTCTCACCGGCCTTCGCGGGCATCCTAACCACCGACTCTGGAGACGAGGTTTTTGTCAAAACCGGAGGACCGGAGCTGAATCCCGGGGTTCCGACCTATTATCGTAGGGAATGGGCCATCGCCTCCGCACTTCCAGCGGTCTTGCCGACCCCACGCGCTTTGTGGTTCGAGGACGATGGGCGCCGGGTTGCCCTAGCCTTCGAGGCGATCCATGGAGGAAACCCCCGTCTTCCTTGGAGAAGAGACGACCTCAACCGCGTGCTCCGGGCGCTAGAAACGATGACCCGTCAATTGACGCCCTCACCGATTTGGGCACGGAGTCTGGGAGAGAAAAACGCCGAAATCTTACGAGGATTCCGGACGCTCTACGCGGAAGAAGGAGTCGCGGACGGTCGCTATCCCACACTCGACCCTTGGGTCACACGCCACCTTAATCAGCTGGCCAAGTTGGAATCCCAGTGGGAGGAATCGACGGGGGGGACCACCCTACTCCACTGTGACGTACGGGCAGACAACATCGTAGTTCGGAAGGGTCAGGTCTTCTTCGTCGATTGGGCTGGGGGATGCATCGGCCCTCCCTGGATCGAGCTGCTCTTGTTCCTGCCGAGTGTCTCGATGCAGGGGGGCCAAAGCCATGGGAGCTTTTCGACCGGAGCGAACTTGCTCAAGGAGTGCCACCTCGGGCCCTCCGTGCTTTTTTGGCTGCCTTCACTGGATATTTTATTGAGCGATCCCTGCGCCCTCCTCCTCCGGAGCTTCCCACTCTACGGGAATTCCAAGACGGCCAGGGTATCGAGGCTCTGTCCTGGCCTCAAAGGCTTCTGCCCAAGCTGAACTAGACACCGGACGCGCGCATCAACCGGTCATCCGCCCCTTCGGGGTGTGGACGCACGTACCTCGCAGCCGGCCCCCACCCGTATGCGCCCTCCGTCGGGCCGTCGTGAAGTCCGTCGCTCGGCCTTCAGAACCACGTCGAGAGCAATAGGACAAACCCCTAGGACCGACCAGATAGTCGACTCCCTGTAATGTCGATCTACTTCTGGCCCGGGGTCGCTCCCATCATCACGGCTTATGGGTCCCCCACTCTGAGATGCTGGCCGCTCGGTCGGAGTTCGGACGGGAGCCCAAATCGCTCCCGAATCTCTCGCGCCAGCCCCTCTCCTCGAGAGGTCAGGAAGTAGATCCGGACTCTGCGCCCTTGGCCACGAACATGGTGACGTTCCCGAAGGATCACCCCCGCGATAACCAGCCGATTAACGACCTTGGAGACTGCCCCTTGCGTAACGGAAAGCACCTGGGCCATGCCTCGCTGAGTCGACTCCGATTTCGCGACCCCGTCGGCCCCAGGCGGGCCAATCTGACTGAGAAGAACGACGATCCGAAGCGATAGACGAACCTGCTCCTCCTTCGACCCGGGTGGGCCGCTTTCGATAGTGGGAGGAAAGTTCCAAGAGGGGAGAGTACTGGAGGCACCGGTTTGCCCGTCGCGGTTCAGAGCCCACGACGCGGCAACAGGCGAGGGAGGAGATTGCCCCATCAGCTCGGTCGGTTCGGCCGATTGGGTCCTTCCGAGATTGCTCTTCGCATCCCCTCGACCAGCTCCTCGCCCTCACGCCGGAGACGCCGTTGTCTCTCGAAAACAGAGACGATGGCCGACACCGCCACCACGGCGGTGACCAGTCCAATGACAGCGTCGAACCACGCCGAAGGGCCGGCGTTCGGTGGGGGGATGATCACGAGAACAAGGCTGGGGGAGAACACAACCCAGGGGTCGTAGCTCACGGAGGAGTAGCTTCCGGCAACCCCACCGAAGGTGAGAAGCGTCATCGACTCGCGATTGGCCGAGGCGGCGTAGAACAAGCCGACCTGGTCGCTCACGACCGCGTGGCCGACGGGCGCCGAAGGATACGAGACGTTGGCGGTTCCCCCGAACACCAGGCTCGCGAAGGTGCGGTTGTTCCCGTTCCATGACTCCGCAAGCGTCCGCGTCGATTGGTTGAAGTTGAAGTGCGCCCCGCCAGCTCCCAACGATCCAATGCCGACGCCGAGAAGGTCCGTCGGGGCGGCCCAAGGCCACCCAGTCACGTCCACATCGAATTTCACTTCGTAGGAGGTGTTCTCAGTCGTGTTGCTGGAGGCGTTAGCAGAAACGTTGAGTAGATGGAAAACCGTGTTCACCGTGGTCGTGCCCAAAGTCGTGTTGCCGATGTCCCACTGAGGTCCGGCACCCGCCCATGTATCGTTCGGCGTCCAGTTCCCTGAGGCAGTTGTCACGTTCACGTCTTGGATCAAAGAGATGTTGACTTCTTGCGGCCCCCGGCTCACGTCGGCGGTGTAGGAACTGGGCGCGAGGGGATTCGCGACTCGGACTAAACTGCCGCCCGGGCTGAATTCTGCGATCCATGGAATCTCGAAGCTGAAGTTGTACTGGGTTGATGCGTTCCAGCTGTTGAAATTCTGGGCGTACGTCACATCGAAAACGGCCTGGCACCCGCTAGTGGCTACCGAGAGATGCGCCGTCTGCCATCCGTACGAGCCGCACACCGAACCGCTCGTGGCGGGGGAGCTACCTGACGATGTCTCCATGCCGGAGGGCCGCGTTGGAGTCGGTCCGAGGGTCCAGGCCAGGAGCACGAGCGCGACCATCACGAAGCCGATCGGATATCGCATCCCCCGAGCGTGGCGAGACGCCCCGAAGGGGGCCCTCGCGCTCCGGGAACGGCCCATCGTCTCCTTATCGCCCGGGCCTGGAATTGACTTCGGAAAGCTTCCGTCGGCTGTCATCGGCCTTGCATCGGCCTTCAGTGCGATAAACGCTCGGCGAAGATATTCCACCTCGAACCGGGTGTCTACTCCGTTGCAGCCGCAGCGCATGGGACATGAGGCAGCCACCTACGTCATCGAGTTGGACCCATCTGTCGAGAGTGGTCCGCGCGCTTCTCGGGCTCCACCTTCGACCGCGACGAACACGCTGACCCTGCGGAGAGGGCGCCTAGTCTTCTCGCGTTGCGCCACTATCGGTGGAGTGAGTTCATCTGTCACGTTCCGGGGTCGGAACCCCTTCCCCCCATTTCCCTCCGCTCGGGTCCTCTCTGATCCCATTGGTTCAGGCGTTCCTCTCGGTCGAGCGTGAAACGGAGGCTCGTCCGCCCGGGGGCGGCTCAAGAAAGATGGTAGACAGCGGTCTTGGCTTCCATAGGTCAACCATGGCTCGCTCGAAGAAACCCCCTGTTCCCAGTGCGAAGCCCCATCCGAAGGGTCCGTCGGAGATCGCCCCCGGTGTATTTGTTGGGGGTTGGAACGACGCGCTCCAATTCCAGGGCGCTCGGTTCTGCGTCCTCGACGAGGCCCCGGAGGAGATGCCAACGGCGACCCATGTGCCGGTCTACAACGAAGAGGCGGGTCAGGCGAGCACGGAGAACCTCGACCGACTCGCCGAAGCCATGCGCACGGCACGCGCAAAGGGAGAGCCAGTGTTGGTTTTCTGCGGTCACGGGGCCCGTCGATCGCCCCTCGGAGGAGCCTGGTATCTCCGGCGTACGGAGGGTCTTTCGCTCAACGACGCCTACGACCGGATACGCGCGGTCCGTCCCAAGGTCGAACACGCACGTGAGTGGGTGGGCAACGCGAACGAGCTCGAACGCAGCTAAACTCTGGCGCACTCATGCAAGTAGAGCTGGACCCGGACCCGGCGTGGGTCGAAGCCCTCAGTGGCCACGGACGAGAGGCTGCGTTGCACGCGGTCGGGGAGGCCCAAGGTGAACGGAAGCTGTTCTCCCATTTGGAACGGGAGCATGACCGCGAGGGACGCGACTCGTACATTGAGGTCGACGCCCCACTGGAGCTTCATGCGCTGGTTCGACTGCTCCGACCTGTCCACGTCGTCGAGGTGGGGGTTTCCTCCGGCGTCTCTTCGGCGTACCTGCTCAACGCTCTGGACAAGAACGGTACGGGCACGCTCCACTCAGTTGATTTGCCATCTCTTCCGCGTCAGGGTGCGCGGTCCCAGAAGCCCTCTCGGAACTCCTGGAGCCTCCCGCCCGGGCGGTCCACCGGTTGGGCGGTCCCTTTCCCTCTCCTGAAGAGATGGGACCTCCGCCTTGGTGACAAGGCGGACGTTTTGCCGATTCTGGCCCGCGGGCTGCCGCGTATCGACCTATTGCTATACGACGTCCCCCACGAGGACACTGCAACCCGCCGGGAATTTCGACTGCTCGATTCTCTGGTCCCTCCGGGTGGGGTCATCATCGTCGATCATGGTCCCCGAGGGGGACTCTGTGACGCGCTCCGGGGCTGGGCCCGGTCCTGGAAGACCCGGCCCGTCCGGCGCCAGAATCTCGGCCTCTACGGGATGCGACGACCGGCGCCGTCGCGAACCCCCCGAACGACGCGACCGAGTCGGGGAAGGCCCCTCAACGGCGAGATCCTGAAGAGGGGTTAGTCGGCCTCTCAACGGGCCGCGTCACGAGGGTTCCACATGGACATCCTGGCCTACGTACTTGTCGGCGCCGCCTTCGGCTTTGCCTTCAGCATGGGCGCGCATTACACCGGGGCGTGCATGGGCATGTCGTACGCCTCCGGCGCCATCCGCCCCCTTCCGGCTTTGCTCTTGATGGCGCCGGTAACACTCCTCGGTGCTTTCCTGGCGAGCTCCGGAGTCGAGGGCACGGTGGGCCACGGTCTGCTGGCCACCGGGACGGTCTCGATTGGGCTCGCGCTGGGGATCGTGCTGAGCGCTTTCGCTCTGACGAGCCTCTACAATCTGGTCACGATCCCCACCTCGACCATCCAGATCTTCGTCTTCGCTGTGGTCGGTGCCGGACTGGCGCGAGGAATCTCCATCGAGTGGCACACGATCGAGACCCTGGCACTCCTCTGGGCGATCGCTCCGGTCGCGGCTTTTGCGCTCGGGTTCCTTTTGGTTCGGATTGCCGATCGGGTTACTGGTCCGAGAACCCGGACCTCGTCTCTCCCGAGGACCGCGGCCTGGGTCCTTATCGCGGTGGGGACCGCCGCGTCCTTTGCCATGGGGGCGAACGATGTTTCCAATGCGACGGGCTCCTTCATCATGACCGGGTTGTTCGGACCGATGACCGCGGGACTCATCGGGGGAATCGGACTCGCGGTCGGTGTGCTCACGTGGGGACGCCCGCTTCTCCAGCGGGTGGCCTTCGACATCGTGAAGCTCGATGCCCGGATGGCGACGGGAGCACAGCTCGCCCAAGCGGCCATCATTCTGGCGTACGTGGCGTTCGGGTTCTTCACGTCCATGAACCAAGCGCTCGTGGGTGCGATGATCGGAACCGGCGTCGCGCGGGGGCAGAAGGGCATCCACTTGAAGGCAATCTGGGGAATCTTGCTGGGCTGGGCCATCGGCCCCGCGTCGGGAGCGGCCCTGGGGTTCGCGAGCGCCCTCCTGCTTGTCCACTTGAGTTTGCTGTGAGCCCGAGGTCGACACCTCGGGCTGACTGGGCTCGACCGGATGCTCCGGCGGAAGGTCCTACAGCGCGCGAGTGCCTTGGAGGGGGTTCCGCCTGACCTTTCGCTCGGGCGCCGTAGCCGGCAGTATCAAAGGGGCAGCCGCCCCCGCGATTCGGGCCTTCAAGGACTCGTGGCTATTCGCCAGGAGCCGGAGCTGACCCTTGCGCAGGTGCTCCCCGAAGGTCGATCGAGAGAGACCTTCCCGGCGGGCGATTTCGTTCCATCGAGCTCGGGCCGGAACATCGAAGAGCCCCCCTTCAAACCCCGCGACGAGGGAGCGGGCTTGGCGGTCCGTGAGCCCCTCGAAGAAGTGGACCGATGCGATCGGAAGGTCCCGCACACTGCCCAGACCGGTGTGGTCGGTAACGGAGAGGATTTCGACCATACCCAATCGACGCACCCGCTTGATGAGCCGGTTCAGCTCAGATTTCCTCGACGCGACGAAGCGATAGGTCTCCTTCCCCTCGAAGTACACGACGGGGTGGAGGACCCAAACACCCGTCTTCCGGGCGAGGCCGGTCACGGAGGGAGGGTCGGCCCACTCAAAATCCGGAACCGTCACGAGGGCATCCTTCCCGTCCACGACAAGACACCGCGCGTGGAGGGAGTCGCGAAGCGCTGACACGACCCGGCGCAACTCGGGCGGGTCCGGCGCGGAGACCAAGAAAACGTCTCGCCGGTTGTCACACCACAGCAAGAGAAGGGTACGGGGGAACTCGGCGGAGATGTCGCAGTACGGGCACGGGTGGTGGACCCGAACATGGGCTCCCACTACGGGCATACTCCCCACATCCCCCGAGGGGGTTATTTATGTCCACCCGCCCGAAGGCGGCTCTGAAGGTATCAGGTTCTTCGATCGTCACCTTGAAGGATGTCGGCCCGGGGGTCGAAGAGCTTGGTCGTGGATTTCGCCTTGAAGAAAGCGCCGAGCTATCGCGTCGCGTCGATCGTGCGCATTGGGCCGTGGAAGGAGGACAACCTGCGCACCGAGTTCCGGGCACTCAGTCGCTGGGCCCAAAAGAACCGAATCCGTACCGGACGCTGGATCTTCCTCGACGCACGTCGAGACCACCACCGGTGGGAGGCCTGCCTCGAGATCAAGGGCCGCGCCCGGGCCGGGGGCCGGATCCGCCTCAAGACCCTGCCGGCGACCTGGGTGGCGCGGGTAGTCTTTGACCCCGATGTCGTTTCGTCGCGGCTCGTCTATCACGGACTACAGGACTGGACTCGCTGGCGCCGGACCCACAAGGAGATCCGGTCCGTTCGTGCGGTAAGGGAGGTCTACGCTGGCGACCCCTGGAAGAACCGGCAGGCGTGGGCCCATTGCGAGGTTCAGTTCCTCGCTCGGAGGTGACCCGGTGGCGGCCAGGGCCTTCGGGCTTCGGCCGCCCGAAGGTACCCGACCGTGTTCTATATGGGGAGCGCTCAGCGTACGGGGGGAACATGACTACCGTTTGTGAAACCCCCGGCTGCCTGCATCAGAGGCGACTGCACGGGGCGGATGGTCACTGCCGGGCGTGCGCATGCTCGGCATATACGCGGACCGGTCCTGGACACCAGACGAAGGCCGCGAGAAAGCAAGAAGCCCAAGCGCTCCGCAGTTGGTGACGAGGGATCGCATGGGGCCGCCAGGGCCTGCCCCCACGAGCCGGATTCCGACGGGCGCGTAGCGGAAGAGTCCGTCGTGCTGAACTCCGGTCATGGCCGGCATCCCTCCGGAGTCCGTCGAAGCGGTACTCTCCGTGGTCCGATCGAGTCAGGGGCCGGTCCGCCGGCGGCGGATCTTGGCCGAACTCGAGACCCGGGGACACCGGATCTCGCTGGCGGGCCTCAATCGGATTCTCGAACATTGCTCCCGGAACCAATGGATCTCCGAGGGGCCGGACGGGGTGCGCCCAAAGTCTCCTCCGGTGTGAACGCCCAGCTTTCCGAGGAAATCGGGTCATACCCCTCTGCCCCGGATCTCGGGTTCAGCGGGGAACCCAACCAAGCGCCCTCTCGCAAATCAAAGGGGCACGGCCGGAGGCGTGGGCATGGGCAGTTTCGCATGCCTCGGGTAGTATCGATAGTGTAGGTAAGCGAAGAACGCCGCGTATTGCCTCACAGCGCCGACTATCGCTACGATGACAGAACCGTCTCGGCCGAGCGCGCCGGCGGGGGAAACAAAGCCGAGCAGGGTGGCCAGCACAACGGTGCCGACGAGGCCCAGCACGAGCGGGGTGGTGCTCGGGCTACGTTGGTAGAACACCAGAGGTATCAGGCCCGGAAGAATCATGGGTCTTGTCAGAAGCTCGGCGATTGACACGCGGTCCAGTGTCGGCCCCAGACCCCGGTGACGACGAGCACCGGCTCCGTGACCGAGCGAGTGGACCTAAACGGAACGCCGAATCGCCGGGGTGAGATTCAGGAGCCCCGCTCCGTTGGCATGACCGACGGATTCGTTCGCGTGGGCGCGCGGGCGGGGTCCAGGATCCGTCGGGCGAGCGCCTCGACGACCTCCACGGCATCGTTCGGCATCGGGACGCGTTGGTATTCGATGCCATGCTTCTCGACGTACTCGCGCACGACCACATCGAGGTCGTAGAGTACTTCCAAATGGTCGAAGACGAAGCCGAACGAAGCGATCAGCTGGTGGCGCACGCCTCGGCGTTGCCAGTCGGTCATCACGTCGGTAATGTCCGGGCCGAGCCACGGTTCGGTCGTGTTGCCCGCGCTCTGGAATGTGAACGACCAGTGTTCCAGCCGGGCCGCATGGGCAATGGCATTCGAAGTCTCGTGGAGGATCTCGGGGTACGGGTCGCCGAGATCCCGCATCCGTTGGGGCAGGCTATGTGCGGAAAGGAGAACCGCCGCGGTGGCGTCGGACCGCCGGGCGAGTTCCCCGCGGATCGCCCGGTCCCAGTACCCGATCCAGTTCGGGTCGAGGTGCCATCCCAAGCGGACATCCACGTCGATCGGTGAGGCAGCCTCTCGAATTCCCTCCGCCACGCCTTCCTGGTAAGGTTCGCTGATCCAGGTCGACGCGTAGGGGGAGAGTGGAACAGCGACCAGGTGCCGGTAGCCCGCCCCCGCGATATCGGGGATCACGTCGCGCAACGCGGGGTGCCCGTGCTTGACCCCGAGGAAAACGTGCGCCCCCGGCCAGTCGCGGCCGAGCCGTCCTTCGAGCTTCGTCCGCAGCGAAGCCAGAATCCGATTCTGAGGTGAACCGCCAATACGGTCGTATCGTCGAGAGTATTCGGCGACCATCTCGGGGGAGGGCGGCGTCCCGTGGAGCACGTCCTCGAGGTACGTTGGAAGGTCGTCGGCGCCGTTCGGGCTGCCGTACCCCATCAAGAGCACCGCGGTGCCGTCCCGGGACGCGTTCGTGGTCATCTCCTCCTCGATTCCCTTCCGACTTCGTGCACGTACTCGACGAGCTCCTGCACCCGGTCGGGGTCGGTCATCGGCGGGACGCCGTGGCCTAAATTGAAGACGTGCGAGCGAGCGCGCGGTACTTCGTCAAGCACCCCGCGGGCTTCCCGTCGCAGCCCTTCGCTCGTTCCAAGCAGCGCCCCGGGGTCCAGGTTGCCCTGGAGCGCCATTCCCTCACCAATGCGACGACGGACCCGGCCGAGCGGCTCTCGCCAATCGACCCCGAGGGCATCCGCGCCGGTCTGGGCCAGCAACTCGTTCAAATGAGACGAGCCCGTGGAGAAGTAGATCGTCGGGCGTCGAAGGGCTCGCAGCTCCTCGAAGATCCTCTGGGCCGGGGCAAGTAGATGCCGCTCGAAGACGGCGGGTGGGACGGCGCCGACCCACGTGTCAAAGACTTGGAGGACGGCCGCGCCGCTCTCGGCCTGGAACCGCAGATAGTGGATCGTCATGTCGGTCAGCCGGTCGATGAGCCGATCGAACGTTCCGGGGTCGCCGTAGATGAGCCGCTTGGTCTCCACGTACTCCCGTGTCGGTCCGCCGTCCACGAGGTACGCCGCGAGAGTGAAGGGACCTCCCGCGAAGCCGATGATCGGACGCTCCGTTTCGAGCTCGAGGAATCGCTCGATGGCTTGCCCAACGAACGGGACCGAGGCTCGGGCGTCGAACTCGGTCAAGGCTTCGACATCCGCACGCGTGCGAAGGGGGCGCTGGACCACGGGGCCCACTCCCGGATCGATCGAGAAGGGGACTCCCAGTCCGAGGAACGGCAGAGAGATATCGGCAAACACGACGCCCGCGTCGACATCGTACCGATGCACGGGCTCCAGTGTCACCTCCGCGGCCAATTCCGGAGTTCGCGCGATCTCGAGGAGCGGATGGGCTTCGCGGATCTTCCGGTATCCTGGAAGATGGCGTCCCGCCTGGCGCATCAGCCAGATCGGGGTCGTGTCGGTCTCTTCACCGCGCAACGCACGGACCAGTCGGTCCCGTCTCATCGGCCCGGCCCCTGGGCCGCCCGGAAACCCGCCCGAAAAGCCTCGTCTGCTCGATCAAGGTCGCGGGATCGCATGGCGGCGGAAAGGAACGTAGTCTCGAGGGGGGACGGTGGCAGGAACACCCCATGGTCGAGGGCAGAGTGGAAGAATCGGGCGAAACGGGCCCGGTCGGACCGCGCGGCGCCCCGGTCGTCCACGATGGGTCCCTCCGCGAAGAAGAGGCCCAGCATCGAGCCGATCCGCTGCACGGTGAAGGGGTTCACCCCCGCCTCTCTCGCGAATCGGACCAGCCGCTCCTCCAACGAGGCGCCGATCGTTTCGAGGTGCCGGTACACAGGGGGGGTCAGCCGGTCCAGCATCGCGGCGCCTGCGGCCATGGCCACCGGGTTGCCCGACAAGGTACCGGCCTGATAGACCGGCCCAAGCGGCGCCACCGTCTCCATCACTTTTCGGCGTCCGCCATATGCCCCCACGGGCATCCCGCCTCCCACGATCTTCCCAAGCGTCACCAGGTCGGCGGACAGCCCGAGTTGCTCGTGAATCGTTCCGCGGCGGAGACGGAATCCGGTGATCACCTCGTCGGCGATGATGAGGGCGCCGTCCCGTCGGGCGAGTCGCGATATTGTCTCGAGGAAGCCGGGATGCGGCAGAATGACGCCCATGTTCCCCGCCACCGGCTCGACCACGACGGCGGCAATCGACTGGCGATGCCGGTCGAACAGCCGGGTCAATTCGACCGGGTCGTTGTAGCGCGCCACGAGCGTGTCGCGGATCACTCCCGGCGGGACGCCCGCCGAGTCGGGAAGGGCCTGGTTGGCGACCCCGGAGCCGGCGCGGGCCAGCAGTCCGTCGGAATGTCCGTGGTAGCCTCCCGCGAACTTGACGACCTTCGTACGCCCGGTAAAGCCCCGAGCGACGCGGACAGCGCTCATGACCGCCTCCGTCCCCGAGCTGACGAACCGGACCCGCTCGAGGACGGGTACCGCCATTCGGATCCGCTCCGCGAGTTCGTGTTCGAGCGGGGAGGGAGCCCCGAAGGTCAGACCGCGTTCCGTGGCCCGTCGTACCGCAGCCACGATCCCGGGGGGAGCATTTCCGAGAAGGTTGGCCCCCCACGAGCTGACGAGGTCCAGGTACCGGCGGTCGTCGACATCGACCAAGTAGGCCCCTCGACCCCGGGCGAAGAACACCGGGGTTCCCCCGACGCCCTGGAAAGACCGGACAGGGCTGTCCACCCCACCCACGAGGACGGCCGATGCGCGACGCCACAGGACGCGGGATCGGGGACCCGGTGAGCGCGACCTCACGGCGTGCCGTCCGCCAGGTCGAGCATGCGACGAGCGGAAGTGAGCACGCAGGTGAAGATCGGGGTCTCGAGAGCGGTGAAGCGACTCGCCTCGGTGGAGCGCAGGTCGCTCACGAGGTCGAGGAACTCGGCGGGCGATTCCGCTTCGAAGCCGAGAATGAACTCCATGTCATCGAGCCCGAAGGAGTAGCCGGTGTGGATTCGGATCTTCGGGTACTTGTGTCCGATCCGGAAATGTTCGCCCATGACCCGCCGTCGTTCCTCGAACGAGAGCGCGTACCACTCCCGCTTCTTGACGAACGGATAGACGAACAGGTAGGGCAGGTCGAAGGGTCGCCGGCGGGCCCCGGACCCCTCCCCTTCGTGCGCGTGCTCTCCCAGGTACTCCGACCGTCGTCCAAGGCCCAGGTAGGAATAGGGCGTGTCGAGGTACGCCCCCAGTGGAGTCCCGAGGAGGCGGGAGTGAAGCTCCTGGATCGCGGGCAGCTCGGGCCCAATCGCCCAGACCATCATATCGGTCCCCGCTTTCAAGCCGACGAGCGAGTACGACCGCAGGAGCACCCCATCCGGTGGATGCTCCAGTACGCGCGCGAAGGCTGCCTTTCCCTCCTCCCGCACATTCGGGGAAAGACGTCGCCACTCCGGTCGCACGTGGAGGAAAGTGTACTTGACGTAGTCCCGCCACTCGTCGGTCCCTTCCTTTTCGGCGGAGCTCGAGGGGGGGTGCTCCTTCGTCATCGTTTCCCCCGCGACCATCGCGCCACGTCGCGCGCGAAGTAGGTGACGATGAGATCCGCCCCGGCCCGGCGAATCGCCGTGAGCGTTTCTTCAACGGCGGCGCGCTCGTCCACCAGGCCTTGCGCGGCGGCGAGCTTCAGCATCGAGTACTCGCCGCTGACCTGGTACGCGGCGAGCGGCAGCGGAAATCGTTCGCGCGCCCGGGCGAGCAGGTCTAGGCTCGTTAGTGCCGGCTTCACCATGAGCAGGTCTGCGCCCTCGGCAACGTCGAGAGCCATCTCCCGGAGCGCCTCCTCGCCATTCCCCGGGTCCATCTGGTAGCTCCGCCGGTCGCCGAACGCCGGAGCCGACTGCTCCGCCTCGCGGAAAGGACCATAGAAAGCGGATGCGTGCTTCGTGGAGTAGGCCAGGATCGCCGTCTCTTCGAATCCCGCCGCGTCCAGCGCGGCTCCGATCCAGCCGACTTGACCGTCCATCATCGCGCTCGGCGCGACGACGTCCGCGCCGGCCCGAGCGTGGGCCACGGCCACTCGACCGAGGCGTTCGCACGTTTCATCGTTCGCGATGGACCGGTTACGGACCACGCCGCAGTGTCCGTGAGTGGTGTAGGCACAGAGGCAGACATCGGTGACGACCACAAGGTCCGGTGCCCCGCGCTTGATCGCGCGCACCGCTTCGGGAACCACGCCTTCCGGCGACCACGCGTCACTCCCCTCGGCGTCCTTCGTTCGGGCGACCCCAAACACGAGTAGGGCGCGTATTCCTTCTTGCTCGAGCCGGCGAGCGAGCCCCTCCAGGCGGCCCACGGTGTAGCGTTCGACCCCCGGCATCGACGCGATCCGTTCGGGTCGTCCCCGGCCCGGCCGGACGAAGATAGGATACACTAGCCGATGGAGCTCTACCTCGTTCTCCGCTACCCATCCCCTAAGCTGCACCGTGCGGCGCAGACGTCGGAGCCGGACGGAGCGAAGAGGGATCGGAGAAGGAGGAGAAACGGGGTGGTTACGTCCGGGCATCGCGGAGCTCCCGGAGTAAGTAACGTGTAAAGCGTTGCGCGTTCGGAGAGGGCGCAACATGGATGCGGCGAAATCCGTGGCCGCGCGCGGCCCGTCGAGAACGCTCTCCCAGAACGACCAACTTCGCGTTGCGTCGAAGCCGGAGGAACGACGCAGGGTGGAGACCGCGGCGCAGACTTGACAGCGAGGAAGGGCTGGTCGCGACCACGAGATCTGCGTCGGCCAGGAAGCGACGGTCCCGGAGACCGAACGGGCGAGCGGTCCCGATTCGATAGACGACAACGTCGCTTACTCGATGACCCAAGTCCCGTAGTTGACGTGCGAGAAGTGGGCCCGCCTTGTTGGACCGGAAGTAGAGGATCGCCCGGTGGGAAGCGCCCGGGAGCGCCTGGAGGATACCACTGGCTCCGAGCGTCCCTGACTGTCTAACCCGACGGACTCCGGCCGCGCGAAGCGCCTTTGCTGTCTCGGGGCCCGCCGCCCAGAACTCGACCGTTTCGGTACTGTCAGTCAAGGTCCGAAGCCAGGGTTGGACTCCGTTGACCACTGCCGCCTGGCTCGTCACTACCACGGTATCGGGCATGGCAGTACGTGCGAGCCGCCCCAGCCAGCTCGCGGGCTCTACCGGACGAGACTCCAGCGCGTCAATCCGAACCAGTCGGACCCCGGCGTTCCGAAGGATGGGGTCGATTGCTTCGAGCGTACTGGGACCGGAGACAAGCGCCACGCAGGGGGCCAAGCGCGGCGTCATGAGGACCCTACCGCCGAACAGAGGTCCAAAGGTCGTGAGCTCCCCGATCGAGCATCGCATGGCCCAGTCTGGATCCAATGCTTTCGGCCACGGCGACGGATCCGCCCCGGCGGGAACGGAGGTGGGTCCGACCGTTTGGTGAGAGGACCTCCCCCACCAGGGAGAGTGCCCGGCCGTGCACGGTCGCGAGTGCCCCGAGCGGCACGCGACAGTCGCCTCCGAGGGCAGCGGCAAACGCTCGTTCGGCGTCCACGCATGCATGGGCGGTCCGTCGGTCGATCCGACGAGCGATCGTTGCGAGCTGTCTGTCGCCCGCGCGGGCCACGACGGCGAGCGCTCCTTGGGCGGGCGCCGGCAGGAATTTCGAAGATGGAAGGACTTGACCAATTTCCTGGGTCCGGCCTAGACGCGAGACTCCCGCCACGGCGAGTATGGCAGCGTCGATAACGCCGGATCGGACTTCTCCAATTCGCGTGTCGACATTTCCCCGAATCTCTACCACCCGGAGGTCCGGCCGCCAACGGAGCAGTTGAGCCCGGCGGCGAAGACTGCTCGAGCCAACCCGCGCGCCCGGCGGAAGCCGGGCGGGCTGCATGTCAAGCCCCACGATCAGGCAGTCACGAGGGTCGGCGCGACCAGGACAGGCCACGAGTTCGAACCGCTGGTCCAGCTCGACCGGTAGGTCCTTGGCGCTATGTACGGCGAGGTCGACATCCCCCCGAAGCAGAGCCTGGTCGATGAGATCCGTGAAGTCCGGGGAACCTCCGAGGGAACGATCTCGGTCCCCCGTCGTCTCGATCGGTACGGGGTCGAACCGGACCTCGGGCATTGCGTTGCGGAGACGGGCGATGACCAAGTCGGTCTGAGTGCGCGCGAGCCGGCTCCGCCGGGTACCGACCCGGATGCGATCGGTCACGGACCGCGGGGCAGTGGACGGAATAGCTCGATAGCCAGCCGGCGTTGGAGGTCTCCTTCGGGGCCGGCCGGCAGCGAGCGAATTCGCTGGGTCGGTGGAAGGAGGAGGTGCGCGACGAGCCGCTGCGTCAGCCGTTCGACCGCGAGCTCCTGGTCCGGGTCGAGATTCCCAAGAAAGCTCCGAGCCCGCTCCAACTCGGCGCGCCGCAACTCTTCTGCGGCTCGCCGAAGGGCGCCGACCCACGGCTCGAGCAAGAGGGACTCGATCTGATCCGAGCAGCGTTCCGCCAACTCTTCCAAACGCAGACTTTGGACGTCGGTTGGCGAGACCCGGTTCGCGGTGGAGTACAGGTTCTCGAGATCCACGAGGCGAACGTTTGACAGGTCACGAACGTCCGGGTCGATATTTCGAGGCATTCCGAGGTCAATCAGGAGCAGTCGGTGATCCCGGGGGAGGTCTGAGGCCCGAAGACCGCGGTCACCAAACTTGGCCGCGGTGACGGCGGCGTCCGCGGTGGCGAGCTCTTCCGTGAGGCGGTCGAGCCGTTCCGCTCGGGCCCCGGTCGCTCGAAGGAACGACTCCTCGGGCGGATTTCGGTGGAACATAACAGTCACTCGGGCCATCGACGCGAGTCTCTCGGTGACCTGGCGTCCTACCGTGCCCGACCCGATGACCAACACACGCGGTTGGGGGCGGTCCACCAGTGTCAAGAGTTCCGCGGCCGCGACGGCAGCGATCGAGCGGGATGCAGGGACGGACGGGCATACCTCCTCGGCGGCGTCAGCGGCCCGCGTCAACAGTTCCCGAAGGACCGGACGAGGGTGGCGGGTTTCGACCTGTCTTCCGGCCGCGCGAACCTGATGGCGGACCTCTCCCTCCCCGCGGGCCAGGGATTCCCGTCCCGCGGCGACTCGGAAAAAGTGGCTCGCGACCGCTCGCCCTTCCCTCAGTCGCCAGGAGACCCTCGGCCCCGGGAGGACCTCACGCCAACGCTGGAGCTCCTCCGGCGAGCCGACGAGCAAGGCAAGCTCGACGCGGTGGCATGTGATGAGCATCGCTACCTCCTCCGTCCCTTCGAGCCGAGTAAACCACCCTTGGAGACTCTCCCGAGTCATCGCGCGGGCCAAGCGCTCCAGCGCGTCGAGTGAAGCTGTTTCGAGACTGCATTCCAACCCGAAGAGTCGGAGCGGAGTCGACCTCCCGTAAGCGGCCTCTGCGTCCCGAGCCGACGAGGCGTCCCCCCCGGGTTCCACCTCAGGCACGGAGATTGCGGACACAGTAGCTCAGACCAAGTGGTTGGGCAACCGCGGAGAGTCTTTATGTGACGATGTACGAACTGCCGGTGGCTAGCCGATCGGGACACCGGGACGAGACGCCGGGGAGCGCCGGAGAACATCCTCGAAGGGCTCGACTTCGGGGAGGCTGAACCCGTGCGACGGATTCCCGGGAGCGAGTATGCACGATGCGCCAGCCGGGCCTGTAGCCCTGGGCAGTCCCGAATCGGCCGCCAGGGGCAACGCTATTTTGGAGATGACGGTCCGGACCGCGATGGCTCCTCCGCAGGAAGCCGAACCGGCGCTCGCCGCCCCCGGAATCGGAGAATTACTCTCCACCCCACGTCGTTCCATTTCGGGTCCCCGCTCTAACCGCCGGCGTCGCGATCGCCGGTACAGCCATGTCCGATTGGAGCTCGACCTCGCTTCGCAACCTCCGACCACGGTGGGCGATCCCCTGCTGGAGCAACTAGCCGGCCTCGTGGGAGAGCGGAAGATCGTGGAGGGAGGAACGTTGATCGTACTCGCCGCCGCTTCCTTGCACGCCTTGGCGGCCCGAGGTTTCCGTCGGGTGGACCACTGGGAGGTTTCCCCCGGCGGCTGGCTCCCTCCACCGCGTCTCGAGGAAGACCCGAAGGTCGAGGAGCCGGTCGGGCACCTCCTGGATACTCTCCAGCGCGGAGCCTGGTCGTCGGTCGGACTGGCGCGGACGTTCTCCGCACGGTTGTCGGATTTCTCGGGCGCGCGGGTGGACGTGACGGTCCGCCGTGTTCACCGCGAACACCGACATTCCCTCACGCTCGATTTGTGGGGCTCCTGGACGAAAGAGGCCGTCCAAGACCTGCAGGGCTCGATCTCCGCGCGGCTGTCTGTCGCCCACTCCGAAATGACCAAGTTTCAGTACGCCTGAATGCTAGGAGGATTCCAACCCTCCCAGTCGCTCCAGCCGCCCTGATCCCGACCCCGGGGGGCTGCCGTTCGGGAGGTTTGAGTTGCGACCTACGGAGCGCGCTGCCCGCGGGGGGGTCGGCAAATTGTGAGACGCAGGCAAGCGAGGATGGTGTTCTATTCGGGGCGTTGCGCGACCACGAGAAGGCGGTGTGAGGTGACGCGAAACGAACCCGTCCGCTCGATCTCATGATAGATCTCCCGCAGGGACTCACGATGTCGGTCTAAGGAGAATCCTGGCACCTCCCACGGAATCGCCCGAAGGTAGAATACCACCGCTCCGATGTCGAGGAACTCGTCGGTGTACATCGCTTCGTCCTGGTCATGGATGGCGAAGCCCGCGGCCGCGATCTCATCGGCCAGTCCGTCCACCCCAGAGACATTGTTTGTCGGGTGAATGGGGGGTGCGCCGAATTTTTGGAGCAGTTCGACGTTGTTGCGGGGCCCGACCTGCTGGGTGATGAACCACCCTCGCGGTCTCAAAATCCGAAGCACTTCCGAGGCGGCAAACGCCTCGTGTCGGTCCGCCACCAAGTCGATGGTGCCGTCCGGAAGGTCGATGTGCAAGTCCGTGCCGATGGGAAGCACCCGGACACCGAGCGGCGCGAGACGTCCTTGCGCGACGGAAACATTGGGGGGGTGGCCCTCGGTCGCGAAAGTGGTCCGGGGCAACGGTGCGAGGGAGGCCAAGAACTCTCCTCCTCCGGTTCCCAGGTCCACCATGCTCGACGCATGGCGCATCCTCTCCCGGAGAAGGGCCGCGAAGTCCCAGGGCGGGGACCTCAAGCGCCACCGCGTCGCGATGGGAGAAAAGTCCCATCCGGAAAAGGGTAGGTTGGCTCCTTCTGCAACCTGATGCTCGAACTCGCCGCTCATGCCCGACCGTTCCCCGGTGGGGCACGACGAGACACTTAGAAGAAGACGTGGAGTTGGCCGGCCCTCGTCCTCCCCTTCGCCGAGTCAAGGACTCTCATACGAAATACGCGGGGGGTTCTGCGGGAGACGGCGCGTCCGGTCAATTCTCTACCGGCAGTGTGCACCCGGCCGCCGGCTGTTCGGTACCTATCTCAGCGGGACAGATGCCCGCCGACCTCGGCTTTCACGGCGACGGGCTCAGGGGTCGGTGCCACCGCGGGCGGGCGACGCGCAACACGAGGTCCGGCGGCTCCCTCCCCGTAAACGTACCGGCCCCCCCGCAGGGCGGACACGACGGCGCCGATCGCCGTCACGACCCCGGCGAACACGAACGCTTCCGCAAGAGCGTGGGAGAATGCCGGTGCGATCGCGGACGCGAAGAAATGGGGCGCGAGCAAGGTCTGCGTCACGCTCGTCGAGAGCGGCGTCCATCCAGGGACCAGGGCCGCTCCTTGCAGGAGCAAACCCATCGGATTCTCCCCTAGGAAGGCGCCGAAGAGGGCGCCGGTGGGGTTGGAAGCCACGATGCTGCCGAGGATGCCGGTGTCGGGGGAGCCGACGTGCGCCGCCCCGAGTGCCTGATTGACCGAGCCGCCGAGTCCGGTGGAGAGACCGAGGATCACGATCGTGAAGAAGATGGCGAGCGAGACCTGTTGGCCGGTGTTCTGCAACGTGGCGAGCATGCCGGACGCCACGCCCCGATTCTCGGGAGGGACCGAATTCATGACGGCGGCGGCATTGGGCGCGGCGAACATGCCCATGCCGCATCCCTGGACGAACAGCAGGAGCCCCATCTGCCAATACGCGAAGTTCGTCGGCAACAATGCCAATCCGAAGAACGTCGCCGACGCGACCACCAACCCGGTGGTCGCGAGGAGCTTCGGACCCCGGGAGTCGGAGAGCCATCCGCTCAGGGGACCGGCCACCAAGAATCCGGCGATCATCGGCATCATCAACACGCCGGCCCAGAACGGGGTCTCCGCGAACGAGTATCCGTGCAGGGGAAGCCAGATTCCCTGGAACCAAAGGACGAGCAGCAGCATCATGCCGCCCCGCGCCAACGAACCGAGGAACGACGTGATGTTGCCCGCGGCGAAGGACTGCACGCGGAACAGGGCGAGCCGGAACATCGGGTCGGCGACACGGGTCTCGACAAACAGGAAGGTGACCAGAAGCCCGATTCCTCCGATCAGCCCCCCGATGACCCAGGGATCGGACCATCCCATGCTCGACGTGCCGTATGGGAGAAGTCCGTACGTGGTCGCGATGAGGAGCAGCGTCAAGCCGATGGCGAACAAGCCGTTGCCCAGGAAATCGATCCGCTGACCCGTGCGCCGGGTCGACGTCTCGCGCAGCTTCGCGTAGGCCCAGATCGTTCCGGCGACGCCCACGGGAACACTGACGAGGAAGATCAAGCGCCACGTGGGGAGGACCAGCGGCCCGAGGTGGAGCGTCGGGACGCTGGCGAGGATGCCCCCCAGAACGAGGCCGACCATCGACCCCCCGATGAACGCGATCTGATTGATCCCGATCGCCTTGCCTCGTTCACTCGCGGGAAAGGCATCGGTGATGAGCGCCGTCGAGTTGGCCAGGAGGAAGGCGGAGCCTAGCGCTTGGATCAGTCGGAAGCCCACCAGCGCCCAGGCGCCCGACGTGCCGCTCCAGGGGTCCAGGAACAGAAAGACCGAACCGGTCGAGAATATCGCAAATCCCACATTGTACATGCGGGCCCGGCCGAACATGTCGGAGAGTCGGCCGACCGTGACGAGGAGTGTGGCGGTCACGACCCCGTACCCGAGCAGGAGCCAGATCAGGATCGGAAAGCTCGACGGGAGAAACGGATTCACTCCAACGCCACGGAGGATCACCGGAAGGGCGATCAGAAGGATCGTACCATCGAGGGAGGCCAGCAGCCCGCCGAGCGTCGTGTTCGAGAGCACGGTCCATTTGTAGGCGACCATCGGGGCTCAGTCCGTGAGGGACGGCACTGCGGTCCGCCGGGCGAGTATCGCTTCGAGTTCCCGAGAGAGGACCCTCAGCCCCGCGAGGCCGGCCGGACTGAGTTCGGTCGCCAGATGGTCGAGAAACCGAGAGGTGCGACCTCCCGTTCTGCGTTGGAGTTCGTGTCCCTTTGCGGTCAACGTGAGCAGGCTCGCCCGTCGGTCGCCGGGGTTCCGTGTCCGGCCGATCAACCCCCGGTCTTCCAATCGGTCGAGGAGTTGAGTCATGCCGGCCGGAGTGACCGCCAAGAGGCGACCGAGCGCGGTCGGGCTGGCGATGCCCGAGGCGATCCAGGAGAGCGCCCAGAAATCCGTGACGGCCAGCTGGTCCTGCTCCAGTTGATCCGTGACCATACGGCGGATCACCCGGAGGCTGACCGCCAGAGATTCGAAGGGAGTGCCCGACGCCGGATGGTACCGGCGCACCGGGCGCGTCGTCTCGCGAAGCGTGAGGAGACCCTGTGTCACGATCGACTTATAGTTCGCAGCAATACATTATAGAACTGTAGTAATCGACGCGACCAACCGCCACGTTCCGGCACCGTGAACGCAGTACGTCTATGTATCCGGCGAACGCGGGGGGGGCGCGACGGCGTGCGGCTCAACGCAGCGAGACCGGTTGCGGAGCGGCCGGCTCCGGCTCAATTTGGACGGCGGTTCCATACGCGAGAATCTCGGTCATCACCTCGCTAAGTTCCGAGGACGCAAACCCGACTCCGATCACCGCGTTCCCTCCCAGCGTTAATGCGTGCTGTTGGAGTCGCTGGAGGGCTTCGTGCCGAGTCTGGTCCAAGAGTTGCGTGTACTCCGTGATCTCCCCTCCGGCCAGGCTGCGAAAGCCCGCCGTGATGTTGCGACCGAGGCCCCGGGAACGGACGATGAGCCCCCAGGTGACGCCGAGGGTACGCACGATGCGAAAGCCCGGGACGTAGGGGGTGGTAACGGTGACCACGTTCGCAGACGGTAGAGGCGGTGGAGGGGGGGTGCCCTGCGCCACATCGCGCGCAGTACGGGGAACAGCATAAGTTCACGGGACCCCGGCCCCACGCAGGGGGGTCCGACGCGATACGCCCCCGTCGGTCACCGGAAGAATATTGGACCCCTCAGAGATACCTTCCAGGGGATAGTCGATGCATGGAAAGACCCCGGCACCGGCTATAGAGGCGATGGCGGCGTTTGAGCGGCTGACGCCGGCGGGAGCCAATATCACCATCAAGAAAGTGTTCGGACAGCCCGCAGCGTTCGTGAATGGGAACATGTTCATGGGCGTCTTTGGAGGGGACGTGTTCGTCCGACTCTCCGAAGAAGATTGTCGGTTGGCGCGCGAGAATCAGGGACTCGAGCCATTCGAACCGATGCCCGGCCGTCCGATGCGCGGGTACGTCGTGCTCCACGCGGAGATTCTCTCGTCCCCTTCCACGGCGCGCAACTGGGTGGCGAAGTCCCTGGCCTTCTCGGAGCGCCTCCCCGGAAAGAAACCTAAGCAAAAGGCGTCGTAGTGCGCCCCACCCCACGGACCCGGGCTCACGGGTTTATCTCCCGGGTCGCGGTTCCCCCGCGCGCCACTGACGACGCCATCGAGCGTCGTAGACCGCGGCGAGGCGCCGCGGCGGAGTTTCGAAGTTGAGCACCCGCGGAATGTATGTCGTCATCGAAGGGATCGACGGCACCGGTAAGACCGAGCTGGCGTCGAGACTGGTACCGGCGTTGCTTGCCCGGGGACACTCGATTTCAAGCTTCCGCGAGCCGACCGACAATTTCCTGCGGGAGCAGTTCAGCCGATTACGGAAAGTCGACTCACTAGCGGCGGCCCTCTGTTTCACGGTCGACCGAGAACTGTTGAGGCCGCAGATCGAACGGGCCCTCGAGCACGGCGACCTGGTGATTCAGGATCGCTCGTTCTATTCGACCCTCGCTTACCAGTTTCCGGCGCTGAGCTCCGACGCCTGGCGCGAGCTGGAACGGATCGAGCTCGCCCTCGCGATCGAGCCGGACCTCGTTCTCTATCTGGATGCGCCGGTGGATGTGGCAGTCCGCCGCGTCGAAGCCACAGGCCAGCTCGACCGGGACGAAGGGCCGCCCTATCTCGAGCGGGTGCACAAGAAGTTCGAGCAGATGTTCCAACCACCCCGGTGGGTACGCATCGATGCCAGGGGCACCCCGGAGCGCACCCACCAGCTCGCGATGAACGTGCTCATGGCCGCCGGATTGTAAACTCGTTCTGAACTCGAGACCCCTCCACCTCCCCGTAGTGCGGAAAACGGGGAGGGGGGTTCGCCCAATTCGGGCCCGGCTCAGTCCGGGGGACCCGTCCGCTCCCCGGACGGCGCCGCCAGGCGCGGTCCGATAGGGACCGCAAACGAGAGGGTCCCCGACCCGGGCTCAAGTGAAGGTGCGCGTTGTGGCGGTGCTCCGATGCTCGACCAGCTCGACCCCGTCGGGCTCTCCACCGCCGGCGCGGCGGCATGGCCCGGTGTGTCCTTCCCGGGCCCGCGGGTAGTTGCTTCTGGCCCACGACCCCTGTCGCGGCCCCGGAGGCCGACCGTCAGGCCGGGGAAAAGGGCGAGCAGGGCCACCACGACCACTGTCATGACCCCGCCCGATTCGGATAGGTAGTACCAGGGCCCCGAGGTCCCGCCATGTTTCTGGACCAGCCGTTGCCCGAGCGCAGCTACCTGCGCCTCAAGCGCGGCGATCTGCGTGGATTCTGCCACGGCATTCGCTTGCACGGTGCCGGGCCCGGACTCGAGCGCGGCAACCTGGGTTTGACCGGGCCCGTACGTCGAATTGCTCGACCTGAGGTTGCAAGCTCGCGATGGTGGCCTGGAGGCCCGAGATGGGTCGGTGACCCCCGCGCCGTTCAAAGTGCTATCGTGAACGAGACCGTGATGAAGAACGAGTCGAATCGAGTCCGGCAATCGGAAAGGTCTCGATAGCTGCGTTGCGCCAGTGAGAGACGGCGCCGTTTCGCGTCCAGGCGAACGGTCGCCCGAATAGGGTCACCCCTTCCAAGAAACTTCCCAGGAGCCTCTCGAGCACGGGAAGGTTCGGCAGCCCCCCGGCGTCGGGGGGCGAGACATTCCGAGGAACGAACCACTCCCGGATGACCGCCGAGATTGGGCGGTCCTCTTCGGGCGTGACGAGGTGGAAACGGGGGTGCCGATCGATCCAGCGGACCACTCGGTCGTCGCGGGAGAACGAACTCGCTCCGGTCAGGAGGTGGATCTCGGAGGTGGGACCGGTTCGATTGTCGATCGACTCGAGGAACAGGAGCAATTCGCGAGACGTCAAGCGCCACGAGGAGGCGCTTGGGGGAACGACATCGAGCACCCCCATCGTCTCCGCCAGGCGCTCGCCGGTCCCCACGGGATGGCTCACGAACTCTTCGGGGGGGGACCCGCCCTTCGAAGCCGTGCGCAACGAGGGTCCGGTTGACGCGGATGGGCCGGTGCGTGGTCCGACAGTGAGCGCAATCAAGGTGCCGGGCGGGTTCACATATATTCCCGCCACGTCGACTCGTCGGTCGAGGAAACGCGGGTCCGCCGATAGCCTCCACCGCCGGTATCGCGGCGGCCGAACGCCGGAGCTTCGCCACACCTTTCCGATGGTCGTGTGGCTCACCCCCAGCACCTTTCCTAGGGTTCGCGTGGTCCAACGG
>JBARJD010000090.1:0-19824 GCA_049800095.1 Thermoplasmata archaeon
GCTCGAATACGAGGAAGAGGAGGAGAACGTCCGCGATCCCGAGACCCGCCCAGCTCGCGACGTTGCCGGCCCAGTACGGCCAATAGTTCCTATTGGCAACGAGCTTCCGACGGAGCCACGCCTCCGCCTCCACGTTCGCGCCCGGCCGAACTGAGGAGGCCACCGTTGAGTTACCGACGCTTCCGGGTTAAGATTCCATCGTCCTGTGATGCGTCGCTGAACCCCCGGGCGTATCGCGCGGTGGGCCAGTTCACGGTCGGTGTTGTCCGCCGCAGGTTGGACAGTCCGGCCAGTACGGCGGAGCGACCAAGCGCACGTCGGTGGGGCGCCACAAGTTCAGATGGAGAAGACGGCCTTCGGCCGCGGCGGGGAGCCCGGTGAGAAAGTAGAGTGCCTGAAGCGCGCCGAGGTGACCGGCGACGCCCGCCGTGGGCGCGAGCACGGGATTGGCCGAATTCGTCGGGAAGAGCTCCGTTCCCTCCGCGAGCCCGCGGGTGTGAAGCCCCGCCAGGAGGTGGTGTTCCAGGCATCGTAGGCACGGAGTCCGTCCGGGGACGAATAGGGCGATGGCGCAGCGCGGGCCGTTGTAGCTGTTCTCGAGCCACGGGATCCCCTCGGATACCGCGGCGTCGTTCGTCCAGTGCAGAATCTCGTGCGGCTGGTCGGCTCCGAGCACGAACAGGTCGCAGCCCCGGACAAGCGCTGGAAGGTCGGTCGCGGTCTCCGCCCGCTGGATGTCTGCGGCCACGGTCACGTGGGGGTTGAGGTCGCGCAGTCGCTCGGCGGCCACCTCCACCTTCAGCCGGCCGATGTCTCGCGAGCCAAACAGCAGCTGGCGGTTGAGGTTCGAGGTTTCCACTCGATCCGAATCGATGATTCTGAGATGGCCGACTCCCGCCGCGACGAGGCTCGAGGCGGTCGCCCCACCGACCCCACCAATCCCCAGCACGGTCACCCGGGCCCTCTTGAGCCGGCTCTGGAGTTCGTAGGTCGACCGCGCAGTTCCCAGGGCCGCGATGCCGAAAAAGTCGAAATTCCGAGAGTAGCGCAACAACTCCTCCGAAGAGAACTCGCCAGGGGCCACAACCCCGGCATCCTCCACGATGCCGAGCCGATGAAGGCGCGCAATCGCCCGATGGATTTCCGAAGGTTCTAGGAGAGGGTCCTGCTCCCGGAGAAGTTCGATGACCGACGGGATGCTCCGGGTGCCATCCAGCACCCCCAACACTCGCCACAGCGTCCCGCGGTCATCGTCCTGGATCCGACGCGCCAAGCCATACACGTCTCGGCTCAGAAGGATCACGCCGGCCGCCGTCCGAAAGGGGCTCAAGGCCGGCTTCGTCCGGGGACGTTCGGGGAGCGGAAGTTTGGGTCGTCCCAAGCGGCTCACCCCCTCTTGGTAACAGGCGACTAGAAGCTCGAGGTTGTTCCGCGACCACCGGACGGGAGGGTCCGGGCCTGGCCTTCGCCCGGCGCCGGGCCGCTGACTCGGCGAGCGGAAGGGGTCCGGATTACTTCCGGGCCGGCGTCGGCATCAGTGCGACGTCGCCCTTGGGAACCGGCCGCGTTTTGATTCGAATCCGCTTCGATTTTGCCACCATGTTTGCCATTCCTCGTGTCCGCATGCATGCGCACTGCGGTATTCTGGTTACGTACCTCTGCACCTCTTAACCCTTTGGGGACGGCCTGGGGCCAAAATCTGAGCCCCCCCCAACGGCCGTCCGAGGAAATGACCCCGGAGGGCGGACCCGCACCCAACCGACGTCGTAGCCCGAGAGGTCAGTCCACCGTCGCCTTCTCGATACGAACCGGCGTGCGTGGTCGGTCCTGTCCGTCGCGGGGGACGTTGACGATCTTCTCGGCCACGTCCTGGCCGCTGATGAGCCGCCCGAAGATTGCGTGCTTCCCGTTCAACCACGCGGCGGGTGCCACGGTGATGAAGAACTGGCTCCCGCCGGTGTTTGGGCCCGCGTTGGCCATGGAGAAGATCCCCGGGCTGTCGTGCTTGAGGGAGGGGTGGAATTCGTCGGGGATGGTGTAGCCGGGCCCGCCGGTCCCGGTGCCTTTCGGGCATCCCCCCTGGATCATGAAGCCCGGGATCACCCTGTGGAAGATCAGGCCGTTGTAGAAGCCCTTGTTGACCAGCGTGAGGAAGTTCTTGGCGGTCGCCGGCGCTTTGTCTTGGAAGATCTCCGCGCGCATCGTGCCCAGGCTCGTCTGGAGGGTAACCGTGGGATTCGCCATGCGCGGCCCCTGCCACCGGGGCGGAAATAGGCTGCGCCCGCGAACCGGTCGTCAGATGAAGTGCCGGTGGACGGCAATCAGATAGATGACCAAGATCAACGAGATGATGGCACCGAGGGAAAAGTAGTCGCCCGCGAGCGCGTCGCTGATGAAGTACAGTGCGAAGACGATGATCGCCAGGACCAGTGCCCAGAGTCGCTGGTGCCACAGGCCCAGCGCGATCCCCAGG
Organism: Thermoplasmata archaeon; assembly: GCA_049800095.1. Lineage (GTDB taxonomy): Archaea > Thermoplasmatota > Thermoplasmata > Lutacidiplasmatales > UBA184 > JAKIWV01. The sequence goes on from JBARJD010000090.1 coordinate 2,474, forward strand.
ATGATCAGTCCGATGACGAGGAGAATGATGCCGACAACTAGGAACCCGTAGGAGCCCACGGAGGGCAAGTTGATGCCGATCGCGATGTTCAAGACAGCGAATAGCACCCCGGCAAGGATGAACAGGAAGCCGACGATCCCAATCAGCACGGCGAGGATCGCGACGCCAATCGGGAGCCCCGGTTCCTCGGGCGCCTGCGGATACGTTCCGTACGGTTGTCCGCTCATGGAATGGTTCCGTCCCTCCAGCCGGAGCTTCGCCCCGGAAAGATAAACCTTCGCCCGGACGGCATGTGGGTCCGGGGTCCGAACATTTTACGCCCCAAGCGTTGCCGCGCTTTATAGGACCCCTCGACCCATACTCTCGGCGAGCCGTATGCTGGCTCGCGATTCTCCATGAACCGCTCGCTGGCGTTGGTGGGTGTCGTACTGGTTATTGTCTCCATCCTCCTGATCTCGATACCGTTTCTCGTGACCTCTAGCTTTCAGGTCAACGATATCGTGTACGTCACCGGGCTGCTCTTCCTCATCGGCCTGGTCATCTTGTACCAAGGCGCGACCGCGGCGGACCCCTCGGTCACCACCGTGGGCGGGCTCCTCGGGAATCCGATCATCGATGAGTCCCGCAAGGCGGAGGAGGCCGTAACCAGCGTTCCGTTAAGCCAGATCCGGTACGCGCTGGGCCCCAAAGAGCCGGTCAACTGCCGATACTGCTACACCATGATCTCGTGGAACCTGGTCGACTGTCCCCGGTGCGGTAGGCCCCGACATTGCCGGAACTGCGGGAAGCAGCTCTACTTCCTCGCGGGGGCAGTTCGGTGCGCTCCGTGCGTGCGGGATGAGACGCAATGCAACTGTCCTCGGGTCCGGCCATCGGGGCCTCGACCGGTCGGCGTGCGCCGGCTCGGGGGAGGCGTGTGACCGACATCGACGCGAACTTGCCCCGAGGTCGCGCCATGCTTCCGGCGGAGGTGCACGTCCACTTTGACGGCGCGTGTCAGCCTCCCCGGGGGGGAGGGGTCGCAACCTACGGATTCACGGTCGAGGGTCCCGGGATCCACTACGAAGAGCGGGGACTCGCTGTGCCTCCGTGGACGCCCCGCGCGACCAACAACGTCGCGGAGTACACGGCGGCGATTCGGGCCTTGGAGTGGCTTCAAGACCAAGGGTACTCCGGACCTGTCCGAGTGATGGGAGACAGTCAGCTCGTGATTCGTCAGTGCCAAGGGCAGTATCGAGTCCGAGCGCCGCACCTCCAGGAATACCACGCTCAACTGCTCCGGCTCGCCGGTCGCTTTGAGCAGGTCGACTGGGTTTGGATCCCTCGGGAGGCGAACGCCCGAGCGGACGAACTCTCCAAGGAGGCACTCGAGGACGAGTGGAGCCGGGCGGCTCGGTATCAACCGGCCCAGCCTGTGATGCCTGAACGCGAGGACGAAGAGTCGCCCGACGATACGTCCGGTCCGACGGGGCGTTAGCCCCAGCGAACAGTGTAGACGAGGGTCCGACCTTCAAGACCCGCGCGAGTCCGGGCCGCGTCGACGAAGGTGGCGAACGCCGCCGCCGCATCCGGTGTCAGTCGGGGCCGGAGGCCGTAGCCTCGCGGTGTGCCAGAGCCGAGGAATTTTCGTGGGGGATCCGCCACCGGTGGCATCATTGATTCGGACGCCGCTATCGCGCTCATCGCCGCGACCAGCCGACCGCACGTTCAATCACGTCGCGGTACGAAGGGCCCATCGGGACCCGAGGGATGTATGCCAACGGGACGTCGGCCTCGTGTTCTACGTGGCCCAGGACCCCTAGCGCGGCCAGGGGAATCGCATCGGTTTTTGGTTCCGACATGCTCCTACGCTCCGTTTGTCAGACGGATGTCGTACATAAAGAGGTTTGTTCCACAGGAAGAAGGGGGGTCCGGGCCGGCTCCACCTCAGAGAATTCAGGCGGACGAAGCGCTGACAGCGGGGGGGAATCTCCAGTGGAACGAGGGGTTACTGCGACAACCGACTTGACCCGCTCTCGAGGTGAACGGTTTAGACGGCGTTATGGGGGCCCGAGGGGGGCTCTTCCGACGCCACCGCGGGGGCCGGAGGGAGTCGCTGGAGCCGCTTGGGTCCCCACCAGATGCCTTGCTTCCCTAACGCGAGGGCCGCGGGCACGAAGTACGTCCGGACCACCATCGCGTCCAGTATCACCGCGAGTCCGACGGCGAGACCGATCGCCTCCAAGAGCGTGAACGTGCTCGTGCCGAGCACTAGGAATGCGCTGGCGAGGATTACGGCGGCCGCGGTGATCACGCCTCCCGTGTGGGTGACGGCCCGGACGATCGGTCGCGTTCCGTGGTCGTCCTTCAGCCGCTCTTCTCGCACGCGGGTTAGGATGAACACGTTGTAGTCCATGCCGAGGCCGAGGATCAATACGAAGAGGATCGTCGGTACGAAGAAAAAGATCGCGAGACCCATCAGCTTCCCGAGGAGCAGGTACGTGATCGCGTAGGCCCACGAGATCGATAGGCCGATGGTCGCCAGTGCAATGGGCGGGATGGCCAGCGAGCCGAGCACCAGGAACAGGACGAGGAAGAGGCCGATGGTGGCGGCCAGAATCATTCGTTCCGTGGCCGCGGCGGTCTGGGAGCCCAGGTCCTTGATCGTCGAGGCGGCGCCCCCATAGCAGACCGCCTGGACTTCCGGGTGTTGGTGTGCGAAGGTGTTCAGTCGACCCTCGATGGAGTTGAGGCTCGTCACCGCGGCATTGGAGAGGCCGTCCGCGGACGTGGTCACCGTGAACCAGACGGTCCGATTGTCACTTCCGACGTACTGGGAGAGAACACCTTGGAGGTTGATGCGCTGGGCCGGAGGCAGGGAGGAGTAGTTGAGCCACGTCGAGAGCGGCGCACCTCCGATGCCGGTGAGGGAATCAGCGGAACGGATTCCGGAGGTTCGGTTCATGAGCCCTTGTATCGCGCTGACGTCGGCGAACTCGGTCGCATTCGTTGCGTTCCCTATCACGAGCGGCTTTTCGAACGTCACGAGGATGATCGTCGGGAATACGTAGCCCGGACCGAATTCCTGCTCGAGATGCTGGAGCCCTTGGGCGGCCGGTTCGTCATTCGGCAATTGAGCGTAGTAATTGTACGAAAGAGGCACGTTCAATGCGACGAAGATCAACGGGATCGACAGAAGCAGGATCACCGCGATGACCGCTTTCGGGTGGCCGGTCGCGAGGCGCCCCGCCCGCGCAAAGTAGGTGCGTCCCGTCGCGACGGCGGTCCGGCTCCGCTCCGCTTGCCGGACGAATCGTTCCCGGGTGTAAGGCCAGAATAGCCGAGGTCCAATGAGCGTGAGCAACGCAGGGGTCACTGTCAACGCCAAGAGCAAGGTGAGCAACACGGCCACCGACAGAGCAATGCCCCACTGGCTGAGCAGCGCGATGCCACTGAACGCCATGGCCACGGTTGCCACGATGACCGTCACACCGCTCGTCGCGATGCTCTCCCCGGCCCACGTGACGGTGGTGACCACCGCCTGCATCGGGTCGGCGCCGTGGATGAGCTCCTCCCGATACCGGGCGACGAGAAACACGGAATAGTCGGTTCCCACCCCCAGGACGAACGTGTCGACGAGGGTGATGCTGGTGACGTCGAACCGGGTCACGTAGGTCCCGATCAGGAACACGGCGGCCAATCCGAGCGCAAGCGCAATGCCGATCGAGGTGAAGGTAACGAGCGGAGCTCCCGGGGCCCGGAAGTACAGGATTGTGATGAGGATCAGCACGCTCACGGTGAGCGGTAGAATGATCTCGAGATTCGAGCTGAGCAGAGTGTTCTCGTTGTCGTCGAGGTAGCTCGGTCCGGTTTGGTAGTAGGAGATCGTTCCGACCGGGTTCACTTGTTTCAGCGCCGGCGGCACGATCGCATTGATCCGGGCCAGGTCGTCGTACACCGGATCCGAGCCGTTCGGGGATGTGTAGCCGTCAGAGACCGTGAATCCGACGACGATCAGCGCAGCATTCCCGCTCGGGCTGACAAAGGTCGACGTGATGGCGGGTGGGACCGGCAAGGGGTAGTTAGCCGGTGAGCCGTTGGCGACCGTTCCCGTCCACGCGGCGGTCTCGGACGCAGAGCCGATGCCATTCGGGAACTCCTCCCAAACAGCGTGGGCCCACACTTCGGGAATTCCCGATTGGAGGCTAAGATAGCCGGCGGTCACGTTATGTACCGCTGGCTCCGCCGTGAAGTTCTCAAGCGAAAGGGTCTGCAGGAGGTAGAGCGGGAGGCTATCATTTCCCGCCCCGGGGAGGAGCGTGGCAATGGCTCCAGGAAGGGCGGCCCGCGTCGCGGATTGGGCGCACAGTACAAGATTCTCGATCGGCGACACGCCGAGGCAGGTGGCCGCGGATTGGTTGAAGCCTGGACCCGACGAAGAACCGTTGTAGAAAGCGGCGAGGACGGCATGAGCCTGCGCCGGGTGAGGACCTCCCGACAGCGTGCCCCAAGACTGATCGAAGGCGTCCCAGTTCACGTTGGGAAGTGGGTCCGAGTCGTTCTCGTAGAGGTTCAGCCAAGCGCTCACGTACACCGACGAAGGGCCCCACACGAGCAAACCGGATTCGTTGACAGCCGTGGGCAACGTGGGATTCGAATAGAGTGCGCCGTGAACGAAGCCGAGGGCCAACTCAGCCTGCCCGGCAAGGTAGCCCTGATAGGCGGAGTAGAGGGAACTGACCGAGCTCACGTCCTGCAGACCCGCATCGGTACTGATCGCGTTCGTCACGGCCAGGATGATGGGTTGCCCGCTAGTGGTTCCGACGCCAGGTCCGACGAGTAGAACGAAGGTGTTCGAACCTCCCGTCTGGCTGGGGAACAGTTCGTTGATCTTGTTCTGGGCGATCACACTCGGCGCGGAGCTGGGTAGCGTCGTGGCGGAGTTGGTCGTGACGGAATCGACGTGAATGATGGCCGGTATGGCGACGACGAGTAGGATGACCCAGAAGATGATCGGGTACCACGGGTGGCGGACGATGGCCCGTCCCAGCGCGCTAAACACCCGCGAGCCGGCGACCGAGGGACGCCCCGCGTTGGCCGCGCCGCCCACCGATGGCTCCTCCAAATTCCAACGCGCTCAGTCCCGGCCGGTCCACGTAGCTCGCGGAATCCCGGGTGTGGCGTTGTGATCAATCGAGGAGATGGGCAAGTCTATACGTTTTCTGCCCAAAGATCGGCCTGGCGTGGCCCGGATGGCGGCCGCGATCCTGGCGAGGGCCGATATTGGCCACTCACTCATGGACGGGTGAACCCTCATAACTGAACTTCTCGTCGCGGGAGTCGGAAATGCCGCGGCCGCATCGCATCTCTGCCGTGCGTAAGGAGGATCTTCTTGACCGCGCGAAGGCGTTGCGCGGCTCCGTCGAGCCGCTCCTTCCCAAGTTGAGCGCCGAGTGCCCGACGGACCGATTCGATCGCTTGCGTACGGAACTTGAGGAGGTTCGAGCGGCCCGCGACGACGAGGACCGGCTCGGGCGCCTCGCCCGTCGCGGCGACCCGCTCGCCCGTGCCTACGCCGGCCTCCTCAGGTTTTACCTGAAGCCAGAGGCACTCGTCATTGCCGCATTCCCGCTGCCGAATGGGGCAATTCCGTACGCGCCGCTCGCCCGGACAGATCCCGAGATGGAGGTCGCCGTACAGCACTCGGAGGCCCCGGAACGCCTCCTCATCGGCTACCTCGATTGGACGCGGAAGGGGTTCCACTTCTTTGCCACCGGGGACCGTCTTTGGTGTACAGGCCGCGCCGCGGAGCCGCCCGCGGGGTTCCGGTCCGCGAAGATTGCCGGACTGCCCTATCGATTCCTACCGGGCCCCGAACGTCAGTGGCTGGGCTGCATGCATCTGACGGAGGGCGAACCTCGGCCGTACCTCGACGTCGGCTGGCCCGGCGCCGGCACTCGGTTCCGCGTGTGCGAGCGCTGTGCCAAGCCCGATCGACATCTTCTCTCGAGCCTCTCCGAGGGCGTGGCGGTCCCGGATCCCGGCGCCGAATTCCCCGTGGGCGCCGCGCTCAACGTACGCTGCCGGGGGGGGCCAGACTGCGTCCACGCCCACCTCCCCGAACTCCCCCGCGGTCTCCGTCAGTCGTACGAAAAGGGCCGAATTTCAGACGCGGAAGTGCTGAGGGAATACCTCGGCGAGTTGCGTCCGAGGATCGAGCGCAGTTCGCGTCCGACGTTCGTCGCCAACGGTACCTGCTTCGGCGATGACCTGAAGGGGTTCTTGACGGAACTCCACCCGACCCCAGTTGAACGCCGCGCGCTCGAGAGTGTGCTCCAGGAAACCCCCGGATATTTCTCCATTGATCGGGCCACGGCCGGCCAGGCCCTCGAGCAGCTCTGGCCCGCCCATGCCGAGACCATTGTCCGCTCGATCGTCGACGACCCCCAGGAGTCCCAGAAGCTCATCGATGAGTTGCGGGGCGCGCCGACGGGACGGGTGGCCGAGATCCTGAAGCGGGTCCAGCGACTCCGTGAGGAGCGCGAAGTGTTGGAGTCGCTTCCGCGATATCAGGGGCTCTCCCCGCAGGCTGTGTACGTGGACCGAGTGGCCCGGATCTACCGGACGCACGGAGAGGTGGGAGCCGAACGTGCGCTGTTCGAGTTCCTTCCTCGGGAGGGGAATGTCCGCGGCCTTGCGTTTGCGCTGCTGCTCGCGCTCGGCCGGGCCCAGAGTCACACCTGGCAGTTTTCCGAAAGCGAACAGAAGTTCGGTACGTTCCTGAGCGAGGCAGCGCGCGCGACCCTCACGGCCGCGCCGGGCGCGTACCATGAAGCGCTCAATCGGCTGTTCCTCGCCGCCGGGGTTGCTGAGTGGGGGACGCGCACCGATGCGTAACGGGCCGTCGCGGAAATAGGCACGGAAGCACCTTCCTGAAAACGACCACGACGTGCAGGCGGTTCTTCTTCGACCGGACTCAGTCCGACTCGCGCGAGAGACGCTCGCTCGTAGGCTGGATTTTTCTAGAAACCGTCCGGAACTTGCTCGTCGGCGGCCCGCGCACGTCGACCATGGATCGCGGAGCACAATGCAACCCCGGCGCGGGCGCTCGGTGGGGCCGTTTACCAGCTCAATGGACAGGCATTTTGTTGGCCTCCCCATAGTACGCCCGAATTCCGGGAAGCCTATCCGGAGCGATCGGACCGGAACAACGTCATCGTCGGCTTGCGCGCACGATTGAGAGTGTCACGCGCTTGCTCGCCCGCCACAGGATCCGAGTCGTTCTCAGCGGCCACACCGTCGTCGGGTTCAATCGGTGTCGAGCTCGGCCTCGCGACGTAGCAGGGCGTTGGACTCCTCGCGGGTCGCGTCCGCGAGGTCAGTCATGCCCCCGACCATCTTGCGATCTGTTTGTTGGATGAGTCCGAAGAGCCACTCGAACTCGTGCATGATTAGCGGGTCTTTCAAGGCGGTGCGCGCTCGTCCGATCACATCTACCGGATTGCGAAGTGCGAAGTAGTAACCGCTGATCCAAGTCCCAAACGCTTCCCACACAAGGTAGCGATCAAGAACGCGCGCATGGGTGAGCGAGCCGACGAGCTCGAAGAACGCAGCCACTTCCAAGTTGGTGATGTCGTCGTGGCGGCCGGTGAGGAGTCGCTCGGAAAGGATTCTGCGTCGTCGGCGATTGGCCGGAGAGTCGAACCGCTCCCGAAGCGTCAAAACGGCGTTCGCGCTATTCAATCGTTGAGAAACGCGGACCTGCCACCAAAGCAATACAACGGTACCGACGGCGAGCGCCCACGTCGCGGCTGCTGTGATGGTTGTGAGGCCGATTGCCACGGTAGTCCTGCGGAATCCGCACGCTCATTCGGCTATAACTCGCCGGACTATGGACTCAGTCATGACCGAGGCGTGGGGCTGGTGCCATTCTAACAACCGCCCCCAGAACCGATGAATCGCGCGCGGTGGCTGGGAAGACGTGCCCGCTTGCGGCGTGTTTAACTACGAAAGGGCCCCGTGGGCCATGGTCTTCTCTCCCGAGTCCGCTCCGTCCCAGGCGTCCGTCCCTCTGGCGCGTAGAACCGGATCTAGGGAGGCAGCCTAGGATTTCACCACGACCTTGGCGACCCACGGGTAATTCGCCTCGAGCAAGGCGAGGCTGACCGAGAAACCATGCAGGCTGTTGTGGGCGAGGATGGCGGTTGTGTTGGCGCCGTCGGCGCCCACCGCGATGGCGTAGAGTCCGCCCTCCACGACATTATCGCGGAACGTTTGGTTCGCGTCGATTAGGTCGAGCCCGTAGTACGTATTGTCGGTAATCGAGTTGTGCATGATTACCGCCGAAGCGCCAGGACCCTCGACCAGAATACCGGCGTCCACGTGGGAAATCGAATTGTCGGCGACGACCGTTCCTGGCGTAATGCTAGCGAGGAAAATGCCTAGGTCTTGGTCGTCAAAGAACGGGTCGACCCCGCACGGGGGAGAGATTGGGAAGGGAGCACTCGTGCAGATGAAGTTTCGAACTACATTCTGGGTGACTACCGCGGCGGTATCGACGACGGCAATCCCCCCATCCGATCCTGCCTCCCCGATAACGAGATTGTTCGAGACGATCGACACGCCGTATACGACGATACCGTAGGCCGCCGTATACGGACCGGGACCCACCCGCACGACGTTGTTTTCGATCGTGCCGGTGCTCCCGCTCGGTCCCCGGACCCCCCCGACGGAAATCGAGAAAATGTCGAATCCTTTGGTGGTAACGTGTTCGACCGTGCCGTGACCCTCGACCTGGAAGGCCATCCCGACGCCCGGGCCGTCATCGAGGCCAATGCTGACCGCCCGACCGAAGGACAGCATGCCGCCGCTCCCGTGGGTGGTGCATGGTTGGTTAAGATCCGGATAGGCGCCAAAGGCGACGATCTCAATATCCCAGGTCTGGAGAGTGGAATTGTCGCGAACGCCGATTCCACCCCCGGTAGCCACCCCGATGCTGTTGGCCAGCATGCATTGCTCCGTCACGCGGACCGTGAGTTCGGAGATTTGGACGGATGCCCCCCTGCCCAGCTCTACCACAAAGACGTTGCCGAGCGAGTCGGGGTTCATAGTGGACGGTGATTGGAGGATGGTGTTCCCTTCGCCCGCGCCTACGAGGGTGAGGTCCTTGTCGACGTGCAACTGGCCGACGAATGTTCCCGACGGGATATGGATGGTCGCGCCCGGTAGGGCATGGTCAATGTCGGACTGAATTCCCGACGTGGACACTGCCGGGGCGTATGCAGCGACCGCGACCACTCTCGTCGGGACGCCGCCCCCCTCGAACGCCGGGCTGGCCGCCAGAGTCGGGACCAGGGACAAGATCAGCGTCAGAAGAAGGACGCTGGTGACGGTAACCGTTACGCGTCGAGCTCCTTCGTATTTTCCCAACGCAGTTCTCATCGAACAGGTCCCCCGCAGACTCGGGGTAAAGTGTTCTCCCTTAAGCGAGTTTTGAGTTCGCGTTCTAGCCGTAAGTTGACCGATCCGGAATTCCTCTCTCGCGCCGAGCGAGAGTAATGTCCAAGCCAAAGCACTAGGAAGCTCTCCACGCAAGAACCCGCGCGATATTGGGCCATGTCCGATCAAGCCGGGCAACGTATTCGTCTATTGCTGGAGGAGGGACACGGGGGGATGACGTATATTTCAACGGGACGGCGGTTGACAATTCCCCTCGGCGAGAAATCGGGTCGGCAGGACCGATATCGGACCTCGAGGCCCGGTCCAGGAGTTTGCGGTCTAGGAGGGCACTTCGTTCACTGGGAAGGGCATGAGCGCGAGTCCTTCCTCGTCAAGTAGCACAGCGCGGCTTTCGGAGCCTACTATATATACTTACGCGCGAGTACCGCCGATAGAGGACCCCATGAGAACAGACCTGACGCTCGTCCGAGAGCCGACGGACCGGGCGCTCCCGGCTTCGGTCTTCGTCCCGGCGGAGCGTCCCCCGCACCGGCCGCTCGCGCGGTACGAGAAACTCCGGATCCGGTCCGAAGACGACGCGCGGACGGCCCAGCGGGTGAACCTTCCGCTCCACCTGCTCACCGCAGCGAACGTGACGGCCCTCGGCTTCCCGATCCGCTTTCCCACACGACTCGTCGTCGCCCGCTCCGTCCTCCCGCTCGTGGAGACGGCCCTCCGGACGATCCCGTTCGCCTCCGAGGAGGCGGCCCGCGCGCCCCGGCCCGAAGACGTGGCGGTCGCGATGCTCCGGGTCGACGCCATCGCCGCCCGGGCGCTGCTCGACCGGAATCCGGCCTGGGACCCCGACTACCTGACGCGGCGAATCTGGGAGGAGCGCCTCGACCGCCGCGCGACGCTCGTCCGGTTCTTCGACGTGCTTCCCAGCGCCCCGAGGGTCGGCGAGCCGATCCCGGCGGCGGACCTCGCCCGGAAGCTCCGGAAGAACCCCCCGGGGACGGGGTTCTAGTCGACCCCGAGGACGTCGCCGCCGTGGGGCGGTGGCTCCACGCCGCCGTCGGCGTGCCGTTCGTCGTCGTCGGCGGGTCGGCCGTCGAGCGAGTGGTCCCCGTCAGGACTAAGGACGTCGACGTCCTAATCGAGGGCTCGGACTGGCCCGCCATCGACTCGGCGCTCGAGTACCGGAGGGACGCATCGCCGCTCGAACCGATGAGCGGCACCATCCGCGGGACGATTCTCACCATCGGAACTGCCTCGATCGACCTCAAATTCCTCGCCGGCGAGCCGTTCTCCGGCCGGTCTGACCCTGAGACGTTCGTCGCGTACGTACGGTCCCACGGCTCCGTGGTACAGGGCGGCGTCCGATACGCGACGTCGGCCTTCGTCTTCTATATGCGGCTCAACCCCCCGGAGGGAGACTGGCGCATCTACGCGCCGAGCATCAAGCGGGACATCCAATCGGGGGTCACTCCCAAAACGCTCGATGAAGCGGCCCGGATCGCCGACCGGTTCGGGGTCGGCCCCGAGATTCGAAGCCGAATCCAGTCGCTCCGGACGGTACTCGGATCGCCCGCGGACGTTCCCGGCGAGTAGGCTGCGGCTCGCCCGCCGCTTTGAACCCACTCCCCCTTACGGGGGGGGAGAGGGAGTTAGACGTTCGGGACTGCTCAGAGGTTCCTCCGAGATGCGCGAGGGCTCGTCCTGCCCACTCGACACCCTGGCGCCCTACTCATTTCAACACGTCCGCAGGCTGCGGCAGTTGGCACGGCGGGATGGCATGTGTTTCAACGGGTCGGAGGATATAATTCCCTTTGGGGAGAATTCGAGTCGAATGGTGCAAACCAACGCTTCCAAAATGTCAGAACTTTAGGAGCAGAAGGTGGCACTTCATGCACCGAAACCCATCGAACCACACCATTCCACCCAAGGTGTAGTCACCAATCTTCTCTCCTCCGAGCGCAAGCGTCGAGCGCGACTTGTGCCACTTGGCTCCGCCTGTAAGGGACTCCGCCGCCACCGATCCTTTCTCCATCGACGAGTGACATGAGGGGCAGGATTGGGAGCCTTCCATGGGCTTTCGTCAAGTCGAGAAAGTGGATGCTTACTATTCACTTTTATGGAGCAGAAAGGTCCCCAAAAAGTCAGTTTGTAGGTTCGAGCCAACACAGCCCAACGTGCATTCGTGTGAGTACCAAATTTGGAGGATGGACACGGGGGGATTTGAACCCCCGACCTCTGCTTTGCGAAAGCAGCGATCTTCCGCTGATCTACGTGCCCGCGGCGCGGCGGACGGTCGGGGCTCCTTAAGCGTTTATGGAGGCCGACAGACGCAGTTCAAGCCGCGACCGTGCTCGCAGGGCGGGCGAGGTCCGGCGACGATCCCCCGGCTTCCGCGCTCCGGCTCGAACGGCCGCGGGCAGGCCCTTGATCGGGGGCCCCCGGATTGGACGGCGGGGAACTCGGGGGGGTTCGGGGCGCGACGCGGGAGCGAACGGCGATCAGTGCGTGTTCGTCGGAATCGTACCGGAACAGTTCCGCGTAACGTCCCCAATTGATGATATTGAGGACGTATGAATCGCCCGGTGCCGTGGTGAAGGCGAGCAGTCGCTGGACGTCGTCCTCAGTCAACCGCCCGCCCGGGGCGCTCTCGAGGGCGCGAAGGATGGTCTTGAACAGTGTGGTCCGCTTCAACTGCTCGCGGAGAATGGTCTTCCGTTCCCGGATCGTGGCCGACAGGAGCCGGCGGCCGATATCGGTCAGGTTCGCTCGGCCGTCGATGACCTTCACGAGGCCCAGCGCTTCGGCGTAATCGATCGAAGGGAGGATTTCGTCGATCTCGAGGTCCAGGTCGTCGGCCAGTCGAGCCACATCCTCAGTGCCCTTGTGTTCGTTGAGCAATACGAGGAGACCCTGCATCTCAGAGGGAGACGCCTTGGGAAAACTGGTCGGCACGTTTCTCAACCGTTCGGAAGCGGGATTCTCCCACCGGAATCGAGGGCTAAATAGTTTGGTCCAACGGGCGTCACTGTGCTCCTCCTGGCGCGGAGGGGACGACGTCCTCGGGGAGCTTCTTGGCCGGGGTTCCGGGCGGCGGCGCCCCTTCGGTAATCAGCGAGTACAAGTGATCGGTCAGGTCGTAGAACGCCGCGGATTTTCGGTCCCGAGGTCTCGGGAGCTCCACCGGCACTACCGCGAGTACTCGGCTCGGGCGGTGAGAGAGCACGACGACCCGGTCCGCCAGGAGGATGGCTTCTTCGATGTTGTGCGTGACCAGAATGACGGCCTCGGGCGGCAGGTCCGGGTCTCGCCACAACTGCAGCACCTCTTCGCGGAGGCCCTCGGCCGTCAGGGCGTCCAGCGCGGAGAACGGTTCATCCATCAGCAGGACGGCGGGCTCGACCGCCAGCGCCCGAGCGAGGCCGACCCGCTGGCGCATCCCACCCGACAGCTCCCGGGGATAGGCTTCCTCGAAGCCGACCAAGCCGGTGACGGAGATGTACCGTTCGACCTGCGCGTTGATCCTCTCGGGGTTCCAGCCCCGGGCGCTGAGCCCGAACGCGACATTCTCTTTGATAGAAAGCCACGGAAGGAGCGCGAAGCTCTGAAAGACCATCGCCATTTCGTTGCAGATGGAAAGGACCGGTTTTCCCCGGAAACGAATTTCCCCGGACGTCGGCCGCTCGAGGCCTTGGATGATGCGCAGCATGGTCGACTTTCCGCAGCCGGAGGGGCCGATGATGGCCACGAAGTCGCTGTCGGCGACGTTGAAGCTGACGCCGTTGATGATCGAGATCGTTCCGTGATGCGACGGGTAGTCCTTCCGGATTTCACTTACCTCGATGAGCGTCATCCTGCCTCCGTTCGCCCCACCCACGTTGTCCCGGAGAACCTCGGTCAGTCGTACTTGTACTTCTCAATGGCCCGGCGATACATAGGCTTCCACAAGAGTTCATTCACGACCACCACGGTGAGCACGAGTGTAATCAAAGCGGCGCCGAAGATTGCGGGATCGTTGGAGCCGGTCGGGCCGAATGCCTCCAGCATTTGGCCAATGCCCGGGACTTGGTAGATCACGTTGGGAACGGTCTGCCCGAGGCTGTTGGTGGTGCTATTGATGGAAAGGTATTCTGCCACGATTAGCGTGTTCCAGCCGCCACCGAACGCCGTGATTGAGCCGGTGATGAACGCCGGGAAAACCGCCGGGAGGAGTACCCGCCGGTAGTACGGCCAGCCCCGCACGCCGAAGGAGCGCGCGGCCTCGTCGAGGTCCGGTGGAAGGGCACGCATGCCCGAAAGGAGGTTGAAGAACAGGTACCAGATCATGCCCGTAGTGAGCATGAGGATGGACGTCAGCTGCGGGTGCAGGTAGGCCAGCAGGATGAACACGATCAACGGGAACACCGCAGTCGCCGGCACCGACGCCACGATCTCCACCAGCGGGAGGCCCACGCGCGCAGCGTGCGGACGTCGGGTCAGAAACAAGGCCAACGGGAACGCGATCGCGAGGGAGATCAAGTACGCCGCGACGAGACGACCCGCTGACGAAGCTAGCGCGTACGGAATCTTCAGTATCTGGGCGTGGGCAAAGGCCGTTAACGGGTGTATGTAAACGGAGTAGACCGCCGCTCCAATTGTGATCAAGAGTAGCCACGATAGAACGAGAACGAAACCCAGTGCGATGTATCGGCCCGCGAGGGTCGCATACGAACGTCGCCGGGTGGGTCCCCGGCCGAGGGCGAAGGTACCGAGCGACACCAAGGGAGTGCTCGCCGTGATAAACCCCGTACGGACCCGACGGGCCAGGCCCGACACCGCTCGTCGTAGCGGGGCGATCGCGCGTCGCGCGGTGCTCGTTGAGGCGTCGGCGTCTCCCGACGGCGAGGTATCGTACCGATACCTCTCGGCCCAGGTGCCGAGCGGGCGCCAGACCAGGAGATCCAAGAGCGCGATCAAAATCACGAGGACCACGAGGCCGGCCACCAACGCGTTTCCGTTGTGGCTGCCCGCGGCAGTGAGGAGGTAACTCCCGATCCCCGGCAGATTCTTTCCACCGATGAGCTCGGCCGCTACGAGAAAGAACCAGCCTCCCGTCCAAGATAGCACCGAGTTGTACACGAGCCGATTTATCGTGGCCGGGACGAGGAGCTGACGGATCCGCTGCCAGCCATGGACACCGAACGAGTCCGCCGCTTCGCGAAGGTCCCCCGGGACCGACTTGAGGGACTCATACACTCCGAACACCATGTTCCAGGCCATCGAGGTAAAGATGAGGAAGATCGACGCGAGATTGTAACCCACCCACTCCAAGCCGACCCCCTGAAAGACCCGAACAAAAATCAGGATCGCGATCCCGAAGAAGGCCAGGATCGGAACCGACTGCAGGATGTCCAATATGGGGATCATCACCCGTTCGGCGCTACGGTTCGCGGCGGCGAAGTAACCGTACAGGAGGGCGAAACTGAGCGACATCGCATACGCCACCAACATTCGGACGAAGGAGAACGAAAGGTAGTAGGCCGCAAGGGGGAGGTCGCCGAGGAACCCAAACTGGCGGGGACCTAGAGTGATGACGGCGCCGGCCGCCGCGACGATAGGCGCTGCCGCGAGGAGTCCGAGACGACCCGAGGGCAGGAGCCTCACCGTCGTTTGCCTCCCCCGGAATTTCCCGTAAGGGCTACGCTCCCGCGCGCGCGAAACCGGACGCGATTCGCCCCCCGACCCCACCGAGGACGATCTCGGACTATTTCTGAGTTGGTTCGTACCGGCATTGGGCTCTCCCGGACCGGCGGTTTCGTTCCCGCTCGCGGCAACCGTTAAGAGTCGGCTTCGTCCCTCGCGCCCCTGTAGCCCCGTAGTGTAGTGGCCAATCATGCGAGACTCTGGATCTCGCGACGCAGGTTCGAATGCCGGGAGCCCCTGCCGGACCTCCGGCCGAAACTCCTGCCGGGGCTACCTCTCTTCTGCTCGACCGCTTTCGCTGATCGTGCGGGGGTGCTCCAGCTCGGCCAATCTTCCGGCGGCGCCGGTAAGGGCTTCCGAGGCAGGGCTTAGAACCCTGTTGCCTAGGGCATTCGCCGGTTCAAAGGGGGCCCGGTTCACTGCCGGGTCCCGGGAACTCCGGCCCCCCGCACTCCCCCCTCCACCCCGGTAGTCGACCCGCATGGCCGATCCCATCCGACCGGTGCCGCCCGAAACCATCGCGCGGATGGATGCATCCCAGATTGACGTCCTACTAACCCAGTTAGACCCGCAGATTTCCTCGGAGGCGACCTTGGTCCATATCCGGCCCGCCACGGGGAAAACGCTCGCCGTCATCGGAGACACCCACGGGGATTGGCGGTCTGCGCAGGCCGCGATGGAGTGGTTCCTCGAGGCGCCGCACCAACGCGCGTTCGTCGGATTGGGAGACTACGTGGACCGAGCTCCGGCCGATTGCCCCGCGGGATCCGCCGTCAACGCGCTTTTCCTTCTCTCGGTCAAGGCGGCCTATCCGGACCGCGTGTTTCTCATCCAAGGGAATCACGAAGCTGCGCGCCGCATTCCGATCGTTCCGCACAGCCTTCCGGAGGAGATGGCGGCGAAGTGGGGCGAGGACCGCCGCCGCTACTCCCGGCTTATGGGGCTGCTCGAGCGAGGTCCGCTCGCCGGGTACACCAGCTCCGGCGTTTTTCTGGCCCATGGAGGGTTCCCTTCTCGGCTCGCGACGCATTGGACAGATCGGTTTCGGTCCGTCGATGAGACGCTGCTCGTGGAATTACTCTGGAGGGATGTCGCGGCGTCCCACCTCGACCGGGGTCTCTGCTCTCCGTTCGACGAGGAGGCGCTGGACCGCTTTCTGACCGGAACAGGTCTCCATCTCTTCCTCCGAGGACATGACCCGAACGTTGTGGGGCAGTCCCTCTACCACGATCGGTGCTTGACGCTCCACACCTCCCGGATGTACGCCCGATATGGCGGGGTCTTGACAGCGCATGTTCCGTTGGACCGTACGGTCCTTTCGACTCGGGACCTCGACGTCGTCCGCCTAACGGGCGGGTTCGGAAAGTCCGACGAGGACGAGCCTAAAAGAACTCGCGTTCGGCGGCCCGGAGCTCGGCCAGGGACCGAGCGTTCCGGTACGCCTCCAACAGACGGGCATTGAGGACCAGGAAGCCGGGCCCGCCCGCGAAGGTGTTGAGAACACGTTCGGCGCCGGACCGGTCTCCGATGAGGTCGAGGGCGCCGGCGAACGCCTCCGCGGTGTTGAGCTCCCCGACCCGGCCGTAGTGCTGCGGATTGCCGGCCAACAACCAGGGCAGCCGTCGGTGGAGCAGTCGCCCCAGTCCGGTCAACGCCGGGTCGAAACCTCCCCGCTGGTTGAACCGGTTCCACGAACAATCCACGACCAGGATCCCGGAATAGGCGGCCCGCGGACCGTCCAACGGTAGCAGGGGGTCGGGCGCCCGAGGGTCGAGGAGTATCGGGGTTCGAGCGTGCGGCCCGACTGCCTTCCACTCGCGCGCAAGCCCGCGGTGGACTAGACGACGACCGGTACAGGCCTTTGGATGGTCCTCGCCGGTGATCCGTACGAAGAGGGGCGTCGGCGACTCACTGGAGGGGTTGTGCGTACTCCGCGAAGAGCGCATGGATCTTCCGAGTGATGGCGAGGGCGTCCTCCCACGGGCGTTGCCAGAGGTTTCGTCCGAAGATGATTCCGGTCGCCCCGGCGTCCATGGACGCCCGGACCTTGGCGAGGAGTTCTGCATCGCCAAGCTTCTCGCCCCCGGAGACGAGCACGAGCGCGCGGCCGGCGCTCCGGACGACTTTGCCGAACGCCTCCTCGGGGGACAGGGTCAGCGCGTTGTACGGAGCCGGCGCTTCTTTGTCCTTCTCGGACGCGATCGGGTAATTGACCTTGACTACGTCCGCGCCGAGCT
>JBARJD010000091.1:0-8539 GCA_049800095.1 Thermoplasmata archaeon
CGGGGTATCCGACGTTGTCGCCGTTCACGACCTCCGAACCGAACAACTTCCAGAAGGTGGGGAACCCGCTGTGGACCTCGGACGGCAAGCCGGTCTACTTCTTCTTCGGCTCGGCGGCGTGCCCGTATTGCTCCGCGTCGAGCTGGGCGATGGTAGTAGCGCTCGAGCGATTCGGTTCGTTGACCGGCACGCGGTTCGATTACTCCAATCCCAGCGATGTCTATCCCAACACGCCGGAGACGGTCCTCGCGAATGCGCAGCTGAGCAGCAACTACATCACGTTCCAGGTCGCGGAGTCGACCTACACCGGGTCGATCATTCTACCGGGGTTCGGCAACGAGTACCAGAATGCGTACTTCGTGGCGTACGACTCAGGGGGATCCATCCCGTTCGTTGTGGTCGGCGGACAGTACTTCACGGTGGGCACCCTCGTGGACCCGGCGGACCTGGCGGGAATGAGCACGGCGACCGTCCAGAGCTCGATCGCGAGCCAGAGCGGCACGGCGTGGACCGCCATCTCCCCGGCGGCGGACTGGTTGACCGCGTACATCCTGAAGGTCGACGGGGGCCTGCCGGCGGCGCTCCTGACCGGGAACGTGCTGACGGACTACAACCAGATCAGCTAGACGTCTCCCATGCGGTCCGAAACGCTCCACGCGATCCTTCCGCTGGCGATCGTCGCCGGGCTCGCGTTCTCGCTGTTCGCGGCCGCCGAGTCGCTCGATAAGTCGCTCCAGGGGATCTGCTCGGTCAACGCCATCATCTCTTGCCATCGGGTGGACGCGAGCAACTACACCACCACGCTCGGGATTCCGGATTACCTGCTCGGCATTGTGGGATTTGTCGTGCTCTTCGTGCTCGATGTCCGGGTCTATCGTCTCGGTCGTGGACGCTGGCTGGACGCCCTGGCGGTGGTATCGGCGGTCGGACTCGTCTTCTCCGCGTATCTGGGGTGGCTCGAGGTCGGAAAGATCGGGGCGCTGTGCCTCATCTGTCTCGGCGCCTATCTGTCGAACGCCGCGGTGCTGATCGCGGCCCTTCTGCTCCGACGGCCGTCCAGCGGCTCCGGGCGATCGGCCCGGCCGGCGGCCGGCGCCGACGTCGGCTAGAAGACTCGATTCAGTGCGACGCCCGGTGGAACGAGTGAGGGGACTCCTTCTTCCGACGGCTGTCCTCGACCTGGACCCACTCGTTCGCGTGCACGATCCCGGCCAACTTCTTCGCGAACTGGTCGAGGTGGTCCCCGCGGATACCCACGACCATCCGGTTCTCTCCCATCTCCGTGTAGATCCGGGAGCCGGTGCATCCCATCGAGACCGCCACGCGGGCTCCGTTGTTCATGATCGGCATGATCGCGCACATCGGACGCCCATTCATCGGAACCGGCTGGGCGTCGGCGCCGGCGCCCGCGGTTTCGAGGGCCAGCATCGCGGAATCCGGCTTGGCGAAGAGGAGCACGCTGGTCGGGGCCATCGGTAACGACCCGAGCGGTCCATAGGCGACGTACTTGGGCGCCGTCGCGTTGTGCGGCACATGGGCCTCCTCGCCGGGGTTGAGATAGCCCTCTTTCTGCATCGTCCCGATGGTTCCCATGAGGCGGGCACCGAGAGTGCCCTCCGGTGGGATTCCCAGGACGAACGCCCCGATCTCGCAGTCCTCGTGCTTGGGCAGGCCGGCGTAGAACGTCTTCTCCGTTCCGAGAGCGAAGAAGGTGCATACGGAGGGGACGCCCCCGGGGTGTTCCGACACGCCCGCCGGTGGTGAATCCAGGTATGACACCTGCACCGGCGGCAGGTCGAGGTTCAGGTCCCGGGTCAGCTGCGCCGCGATCTCCTTGAGATGCTCGGTCATGGTCTTCCAAGAACCGCAAGGTGGTCCGGGTTATAGTCTCCCGGGCCCCGCGCTACCCCCTCTGGGAGGGGCAGTTCCTGCCTCCCCTCCACCGGCGAGAATATGCGTTGATTTGAGCCGGCCCTCGCGTTATATACTGCACCCAACTCGGCGGCCCGGTACTCATGCCGGCAAACCCCGAACTAGCGTTGGCAGCGGGCATCGCAATCGCGGGCGGACTCATCGGAACCGGCATGGCCCAGTCCGGTATCGGGGCCGCCGGAATGGGGATTATCGCCGAGAAGCCGGAGAAGTTCGGTCAGGTGCTGTTCTTCTTCGTGATTCCCGAAACGCTGTGGATCATCGGCCTTGCGCTCGGAATTCTGCTCATCCTGAACGTGTTCTAGGGGCGCGGCCCGCCGATGAGCCTCGAGCGTCTCGTCGCCGAGATAGAGAGCCGCGCACAGCAACAGGTCGCCAGCGAACAGGCCCGTTTCGAGAAGGAGCAGGCGGAGATCCTGACCGACCGAGCGCGTCGGATCGAAGCGATCCGTTCCGAGGCCCTCCGCCGGGCAACCCAAGAGGCCGCTCGCGAACGGACCCGTCGCATCGCGGGGGCGCGTCTCGAGGCGAAGAAGCGGGGATACGAGTTCCAAGAAACCCGGACGAAGGAATTACTCGATTCCGTGAAGACCCAGCTTGCCGAGTACGCGCGGAGCCCGGAGTACGCGAAGCTGCTGAAGCGGATGTACTCCGCCGCCGTCGGCCGGCTCGGAAAGGACCTCAAGGTCCAAGGCCGGGCGGAGGACGCCCGGATTTTGCGGTCGATCGCGGGCGCCGGATACGACGACACGCCGTTGCCCGTTACCGGCGGCTTCGTCGCCGAGACGTCGGATGGCACCCGGCGGTTGAACCTCACGTTCGATGAGCTCCTCCGACTCCGGGAGGACGCGCTCCGGTCCCTGCTCCCGACGTGAGGGAGAACGCGCCCGATGTCGAGCTCCCCCTACGCGAGCCCATTGGGTCGGATCAAGGCCCAACTGCCTTCGTTCCTCCCCAAGGAGACGTTCAACACCCTTGCCAACGCGCCCGATGTGGGCGAGATCGCGAAATTGCTCGAACCGACGCCGTACGGCCCGTACCTGGGGCAGGCCGCCTCCACCTACCGGGGCGCCGACCTGGTCGAGGTGGCCGTGAACCGGTACTTTGTCCAACGGAACCGGATGGGCCTCGAGGTCGCTCCGTTTGCCGGGCGGCCGATCGTCCAGGCCTACCTGCGACGCTGGGACATCCAGAACGTCGGCGCGATCCTCGCGGCGAAGGTGCAGGGGCGCGTGTTGACGGAAGAGGAGACGTTCCTGGTCTCGCCGCGCGAGCTCCCGGCGGGCCTGCTCGCGGGTCCGATGGTGCTGGACGACTTCCGCCTCCTGATGCAGGCGCCGACCGTCGAGGCCGTGGTCCAAGGGCTGGTCAAGTTCGGGTACGGGGCGGTGCTCCTGCCGCTCGTCGAAAACTTCCAGCGGACGAAGGACATTTTCCCGCTGCTCTCCGCCCTGGACCGGTACTACTATGCCCAGCTCCTCGAGGCGACGCGGTTCTTCCAGGGGGACGAATGGACGGTTCGACGGTTCATCCAGACCGAGATCGATGGGCGAAACATCCTCCTGCTCCTCAAGGGCCGGGATGCCGGGTTCGCGCCCGAGGTCGTTTTTCCGAGGTTCCTCGATGGCGGCGAGTTCGGCAAGGCCGCCGCCCAGGATCTGTATTCGACGGTGCGGGACGTCTCCGACCTCGTTCCGGCGCTCGAGAGCCGGGCCCCGCGGTTGGCCGACGGCCTCGAACGGTACCGCAGTGACCGGAGCCTGGTCGGGTTCGAGTCCGCGCTCGCCCGCCAGCGGGCGATCGACCAGCTGAAGCAGCTCCGGTCCTACCCGCTCTCCCTCTCGGTGATCTTCGCGTTCCTGCTGCTCTCCGAGCTCGAGCGCAACGACCTCCAGCGCATCGTGTACGCGAAGGCCTACGGCGTACCGCGGGAGCAGTTCGAGCCGCTCCTCATCACGCCGTCGCTCTAACGGAGCCGTGGCCGCCACGCTACGGGGGCGGCGGAGGGATGCCCGTTGTCGCGAAGCCGATCGGGGTAGGGACCGTACGGACCCGGCGGCTGCCGAACGGACGGAACGGCTTGCCGTTCCCCGTGTAGAACTTCGAGAACGTCTCGACGAAGATCAGCCGGGCCCCTTGGATCCCCGGTTCGAAGACGGCGAGGACGACGTTGAACACCTGTCCCCCGACGAGGATGATCGTGCCGAAGATCGCGCCGATCACCACGCTTCCGGCGATGCCCGAATGGTACAGCCCCCCCGCGATGTGGTTCACAAGGATCGCCACGACGACCGAGGAGAGCAGGATGCCGACGAGCCGGAGGAACGAGAGGATGTGGCTCAGGATCTCGGTGAGCGCCAGAAGGCCTTGGCCACCCTCGGCGTAGAAGATCGCGGCGACCCCGAAGACGAGGAAGCCGATCTCGATGTCGGTGGCCGGAGCCGTCACGGTCAACGTTCCGAGGAGCCGCTGGAACGTCTTGCTCACCAGCTGGAGACCGAGGAAGGTGAGGCCCACGGCGATCGAGATACCGGCCAGCCGGGCGACCATCTCCTTCGGGTGGTGGTGATAGTAGGCCTTGAGCGCGCCCAGCGTGAATCCCAGGATGACCATCGTGAGACCGATGAAGCCGGCGACGAGGAACAGGTCGCCGAGGTTGCTCCGGACGTCCCAGTGCGGTCCGGGGAGGGAGATGGTCGGGCCGAAGAACTCGTTCGAGAACCAGCCGAAGAGGATCGCCATGAGGGAGGCGGGGATCAGCGTCCACGCCAGGGATTGCATGGCCTGGGGCGACATGATCCGCTTCAGGAACCGCTTGAGGAAACCGGGCACGTACTGACGGCCGGGGAATCCCGCGACCATCCAGAGCGAGAAGCATAGGATCACCAGTCCGTAGCCGATGTCCGAGAGCATGAAGCCGAAGAAGAGCGGGAACGCGAGGGCGAAGAGCCAGGTCGGGTCCCACTCGTCCGACTGGGGGAGGGCGTAGAACCGGATGAAGAACTCGAACCGCCGGACCCACTTCGGATTGTCGAGGAGCGTGGGCGCCTCCTCGGTCGTCGGCACGCGGTAGAACACCGTCCGGTCCATTGTCGCCTGCGCGAGCGCCGACTCGAGCTTCGGGAGGGCACGTCGCGGCACCCACCCCTCCAGGGCGAAGACCGTCTCCCTCGCTCCGATCCGACCGTAGACCTCGAGCTTGCGAGCCTCGATCGTGAGCGCCTCCTCGATCGACGCCACCGGGGCGTACCACTGGGTGGAGAGCCCGGCGAGCTGTCCCCGGATCTCCGCGAGCCGGGTGTCCAACTCCTCGCGCCGCTTTTCGAGCTCCGGACGCCGCTCGGAGATCGTGCCGGTCATCGGGGGCACCGCGGTCAGGACCACGCCCTGTTGCTGCGCGAGCCGGCTGACGCCCTCTGCCTGGTCGGAGTTCACCGCGAGGACGAACCGGACGGTCTCCGGTCCGGGCGACTCGAGGAAGACCACATCGGCCATCGCCGAGATCTGCGTACGGAGCGGGGCGAAGCTCTCCGCGCGAGCCTCGCCAAAGAAGCCGAGCAGATGCGCCAGGTGGAGGTAGTCGAGGGGGCCGGTGTAGAACGAGAATCGTTGCAATAGGTCGACCAGGTCCGCGACGGACTTGCGCTCGGTCTGGAGTCGTTCCTCCTCCCGTTTCAACCCGGTAACAGCGGCCTCGACCGGGATGGCTCGGGCCGCCGCGAGCAGGCCCTCCTGCGTGGGGAACGCTTGCGCGACGATCGGCCCCGTCGGCGGCAAGGCGCTCTTGATGCCCCGGATCCGGAGCAGCTGGTCGGCCACCTGGCGTTGCACGTCGGGGGTGGCCTCGGCGGGGAAGATCGCGAGGCTCGGCTTGCTGAGCGGCTCGACCTGGATGACGCCCTGGTCGTGGAGGATCGAGAGAATGGTCTCGCGGTCGGTCTTGAGACCGATCACGCCCACCTTGACCATCAGGACCGGTTTCAGGAATCCCATTGTGCCTCCGTGCGCGTCGGGAGCGATTCAGCTGAACTCGCCGAACAGGACGCCCATGATGTCGGGCCAGACGGGGGTAAGGTCCGGTAGGCCGGCCTTGGATCGCTGGGCGAGCGTCGCCTCCGCCTCGGCGATGATCCGGCCGGCCTCCGCGTCGGCGTCTTGTTGGGCCCGCAGGAGCAGCGCCGCGGCCTCCTCCTCGGCCTGGTCTCGGGCGGCCTGGACCCGGGCTTCGCTCTCCGTGCGCAGCTGGGAGAGCGTCCCGTCGACCTTTTCTCGGACCTTCCGGAGCTGCTCGTTCCCGTCCGTCTCGACCTGCTTCAATCGTTCCAGAGACGCCAGGCTGTCCGGGCTCTCGGTCCCGCGGGCGGGGGGGGCGGCCATGGGTTCAGAATACCCCGGCTTCTTTGAGCAACACGAGCGCCACGACGACGGCGACGACGCGGAGCGTCATGAGGCCCATCCGCGCCCAGGCGAACAGGACGACGTTACGCGGCAACGGGGGCCCCCGAGGCCGCGTCGGCCTCGCGTTCGATCTTCCGCTTGACCGACTTGAGCATGCTGAAGGCGTCCCGCTCCAGCTCGTCGAATCGGAACTTGATGAAGCGCACCGTGTTCTCGAGTCGCGGCACGAGCACGTTCTCGATGGCGTTCGCCCGGCGCTTCGTCTTCTCGATCTCTTTGAGGAGCCGACGCATCGCGTTCTCCTTCTCGGCGACGTTGAGCACGACCTGGTAGATCCCCTGGAAGTGGCGGATCGATTCGTCGATGGAGGTCGGTAGGTCCAGGAGCTCGGGCGCCTCGAGGGGAATGTACGCGCTGGCGTCGACGCGCGGAGTCCGGACGCCCATCACGTTCTTGGTGGCGACCCGGATCGGATGGATCTGCGGCAGGAGCGTCGCGACATTCTCGAGCCGGACCGGCCCCTCCAGCATCTCGGCCATCCGGATGGACGCGTACCCGCGGGCGACCTTGCGCTGGAGGTCGCCCCGCAGTTCCTTCGCCTGCCGAGAGAGGGCGAAGAACTCCTGGATTAGCGCCGTACGCTTCAGCTTGAGCAACTTGAGCCCGCGGCGCGCGACCACGATGCGACGGCGGGTGCGCAACAGCTCGAGCCGGGTCGGCCGGACATTCTCGATCGCCATCTGCTCCGCCTGACCCGAACCCTCGGGGCTACGCCGCGGGGGCGCCCTTCCGGTACTTCGCGATGAATTCGGGCTTGATCCGCTTGAGCTCGCTGTCCGGGAAGTCCGACAGGATCTTCCAGCCGAGGTCGAGCGTCTCGACGATCGTACGGTCCTCGTCGGGTCGCTGGTTCACGAACTCCTGTTCGAATCGGTCGGCGAACTTGAGGTACAGCCGGTCCGTCACCGAGAGAGAGTCCTCGCCGACGATGGCCGACAGCGCCCGCTGGTCCCGCCCGATGGCGTAGGAAGCGAAGAGCTGGTCGGACAACCCCCGGTGGTCCTCCCGGGTTTGGCCGGGACCGATGCCCTGGTTCATGAGCCGCGAGAGCGACAGCGCGACGTCGATCGGCGGGTAGACCCCCCGTCGTTGGAGTTCCCGGCTGGCGACCGTCTGTCCTTCCGTGATGTAGCCGGTCAGGTCGGCGATCGGGTGCGTGATGTCGTCGGCCGGCATCGTCAGGATCGGAAGCTGCGTGATCGATCCCTTCCGGCCGTGGATCTTTCCCGCGCGTTCGTAGATCGTCGCGAGGTCGGTATACATGTACCCCGGATAACCCCGGCGGCCGGGCACCTCGTCCCGGGCGGCCGCGACCTCGCGGAGCGCCTCGCAGTAGTTCGTCATGTCGGTGAGCACGACCAGGATGTGGAGGTCCTTCTCGAAGGCAAGGTACTCCGCTGTCGTGAGCGCCATCCGGGGCGTCACGATGCGCTCCATCGACGGGTCGCTCGACAGATTGAGGAACACCACGGCGTGTTCGAGCGCCCCGGTGCTCTCGAACTCGCGCAGGAAGAAGTTCGATTCCTCGCTGGTGATCCCCATCGCGCAGAACACGACGGCGAACCCTTCGGAGGAGTCCCGGAGTTTCGACTGGCGCACGATCTGGGCCGCGATCTGGTTGTGCGGGAGCCCCGCCGCCGAAAAGATCGGGAGCTTTTGCCCACGGACCAGTGTGTTCATTCCGTCGATCGCGGAGATGCCCGTCTGAATGAACTCGGCCGGCTCCTCCCGGGAGTACGGGTTGATCGCGTTGCCGACGATCTCGAGTGGGTTCTTGGAGACGATGCGCGGACCCCCGTCCCGGGGTTGTCCCAGCCCATCGAAGACGCGGCCCAGCATCTCTTCCGAGACCGGCAACCGGGCCGTCTCGCCCAGGAACTTGACCGAGGTGTCGCGCAGGTTCATTCCCATGGTCGGGCCGAACGCTTGCACGATGGCGAGGCCGCGCCGGGCATCGAGCACCTGGCCCTGCTTCCGCGTCCCGTCGGGCAACCCGATCTCGATCAGCTCGCCGTACGCGGCGTTCGCCACGTCCTGCACGAACAGGAGGGGTCCCGCGATCCGGTCGATCGTCCGATACTCCACGGGAACGCGGGACGATGCGTCCGCCGGCGCGGCGGCCTTGGACTTCGCTTGCGCCATCTAGCTC
>JBARJD010000092.1:0-4328 GCA_049800095.1 Thermoplasmata archaeon
CGGGGTATCCGACGTTGTCGCCGTTCACGACCTCCGAACCGAACAACTTCCAGAAGGTGGGGAACCCGCTGTGGACCTCGGACGGCAAGCCGGTCTACTTCTTCTTCGGCTCGGCGGCGTGCCCGTACTGCTCCGCGTCGAGCTGGGCGATGGTAGTAGCGCTCGAGCGATTCGGTTCGTTGACCGGCACCTCCTTCGCATATTCGAGCCCGACCGATTCCGCCGGTCCCAACACGCCGGAGACGGTCCTCGCGAACGCACAGCTCGCGAGCCCCTACCTATCTCTCCAGGTCGCGGAGAGCACCTACACGGAGTCCATCCATCTTCCCGGGTTCGCCAACGAGTACCAGGACGCGTACTACGTGGCTTACGATTCGGCCGGATACATTCCGTTCGTCGTGATCGGGGGTCAGTATTTCACGCAAGGAACGCTCGTGAGCCCGGCCGATCTGGCGGGTATGACCCCTGCCCAGGTGCAAGGTCAGATCACGGCCCAAAGCGGCACCTGCTGGGTAGCCATCTCCCCGGCGGCGGACTGGCTGACCGCGTACATCCTGAAGGTCGATGGCGGCCCGCCGGCGACGCTGCTGACCGGGAACGTCCTGACGGACTACAACCAGATCCAATAGACCCATCCGACGCGGTCGTGGAGGTCGCACAGAGTCCCTCCTTGGCGGAGAGAGACGCCGATGAGCACCGTGACTGCGAGACCACGACTTGCCGCCCGGAGGGATCGGTGTCCGTAACCGACTCTACCACGTGGTCGCGGAGGAACCCTTCTGGACGTGGGGATCGGCCTGGTCGTGCCCTTCCCCGGCGCGGCCCATTGCTCGGATCACGGATCGACGGTAGCAGCCGGCGATGTGGTCGTTGACCATCCCGGTCGCCTGCATCCACGCATAGACGATGACCGGACCGACGAATTTGAATCCCCGCTTCTTGAGCGCCTTAGAGACCTCCTCCGAGAGGGGCGTTTTAGCCGGAATCGGACCGGAGCTCTGGAGCGGACTTCCGCCGACAAGGGCCCATACAAAGCTCGAGAAATCCTCTCCGGCCTCTTGCATCCCGAGATAGACGCGAGCGCCCGCGATCGTCGCCTCGATCTTGGCACGGGAGCGAACGATGCCCGGGTCTTCCAGGAGCCGCGCCACTTCGGCGGTACCAAACCGCGCGACGACGGCTGGCTCGAAATGCTCGAACGCGGTTCGAAACGCCTCCCGTTTGCGCAGGACGATGGTCCAGGACAGGCCCGCTTGGAAGCCGTCCAGCATCAGTTTCTCCCAGAGCGCCCGACTGTCCCGCTCGGGAACCCCCCACTCCTCGTCGTGGTAGAGGCGCAGGAGCGGATCGCCCTCCGCCCAGGTGCAACGTCGTACCGCGTCGGAATGGCGGGCGTTCACCGCGTCACCGGGGCGGTGCACAACGTCATTCGATGAGCCGGGCGTTCTCGTGGGTCGGCGCAGGTGCGGCGGCCTGCAATTGAACCGAGGAACAGTCGCCGGCCCGTAAAGTAGCCGGTCTCTTTGTGCGATGCGAGCGGCTCGAACACCACGCGTGGGCCTCCGCGGGTGCTTGCCGCTCGAGGATATTGACCCCTTCGACCGGTGCACCCGCCCGAATCTCTTCCCCGGGTCACGTCCCCGGGGTCGGCACGGTCGCCGTCGGTGGAGGGTATCCCAGGCGCCACAATGCCCGCGGCGCCAGGAACACGAAGCCGGCGAGGAGCCATCCCACGCCCGCCAGGAGGTAGGTTTCGCCGACCCCCACGGCCGCGATCAGGACTCCTCCGAGAATCGTACCGACGGGAATGATCACCCAGCTCCCGAGGCCGTCGATGCCGAAGTACCGCCCTTGCATCTCGGTGGGAACGAGCAACTGGGCCGCGGTGAGCCATGCGGTGCCCGCGAAGCTGCTGCACGCTCCGATCGCGAAGGCGAGCGGCAGCGCCAGCAGAATCGAGGGGAAGCGGGCGAGCAGAATGAGGAACCCCGCCGAGACAACGCCGTACGTCACGACCCAGGCTTTGCCGGCCCACCGCACGGCGCCGACGCGGCCGACCAGCAGTGCCCCGATCCCGTTGCCGGCCACGCTGACGGCCAGCAAGCCCGCATACACGAGAGCGGAGCCGTGGAGCAAATCGCTGGCGTAGAAGACGAGGAATGTACCGAAGACCGTCGAAAAGAAGTTGAAGAACGTGGCCGAGATCGTCAGCTGGAAAAGCCCGGTGCTCCGGTAGAGCCAGGCGAACCCCTCCCGGAGGTCGCCGGCGAAACGGGCCTTCCGGCGGATCACGGCGGCCGTGGCGGACAGGGCGCCCCGGTCCCGCGAGATGAGGGCGATCAGGATCCCGGAGGTGAGGAACGTCGCGCCCATCACCGCGACCCCCGGAACCGACCCCAGGGTGACGATCAACGCACCCCCGACGGACGCCCCCACAAAACTCGCGGCGTTTCGGGAGGAACGGACGAGGCCGTTGGCGTCGGGAAGGTCACGACCGCCGACCACCGCGGGTATGTACGATTGCTCGGCCGGATTGAAGACCACGGTGAAGGCGGAGACGACGAACTCCTCGACGAGGATCGCCGGGAGGTTGAACCCCCGCGTCGCGAGGATGGCAACGAGGATGATCGTCATCGCGGCACGGGAGAAATCCGAGATGATCATCAGCGTCCGACGGTCGTATCGGTCGACGAGAGTGCCGCCGATGAGGCTGAAGGCGATTCCGGAAAGGCTCCCGACGACGCCCAGGTAGGCGATGTCGATCGACGAGTGCGTGGCCGAGAAGATCAGCCAGACGAGACAGACCTGGGCGGCCGTCGCTCCTAGGATCGATGCGACACCCGCGGAGAAGAGCTTGACGAACGGGGCGTTCCGGAACAGCGCACGGTAGGTCCCTCCGGCGCTCGGCGGTGCCGCGGTGAACACAGGAGCTCTCAGCGTCCGAACGCTATACGGGATGCGTCCGGGCCTCGCGACCTAGTCGTGGAGCACTCGGTTGACCGTTGCCGGCCCGGCGAGCAGGCGGTTGAGGCGGCCCAAGATGCCGCCGGCCAGGGCTTGGCGCTGGAAGGCGTCCTCGGTCTCCTTGGCGTCCCTCGAGTCGGCGTAGGTCGCGACGACGATGTACCGATGCGGCGTATCGAGGGCCGCCCCCACGAACACGCCCTTGAGGCGCGCTCGGTCGCGCACGAAACGTACGTACTCGTCGAGCAGACGCTGGCCCTCGGGCTCCTTGCCGGGTTGGAAGTCGTAGACCCCCACCGTCGTGATTGCCATCTTCTACCTCCCGTGTCGCCGCACCGGGAATCGAGTCGTCGTCCCCCCGTTAAAGGTGACGTTCGAGCGGAATCCGGGGTGGTCCGTCGCGCTCCCCCAAGGTGTTGACGAGACGGAAGTACGCAGCGGGCGCCAGCGATTCCGGGCGCAACCGTTCCCATTCGGAGGGCCACTCGGCGCGATGCGCCACCTCCGCCGCGAGGCGGGGTTCGTGCAGCTGGGCGAGCGCCCTCGGAAGCAGATTGCCGAGTTGCTTGCGGCGGCTCGCGAAGAGGGTGTCCAGCAACGCCTCGAGCGTCGGAAGAGAGTGGACCGGGGATGGACCGCGCCGTCGTTCGAACGCCACGATCCGTCCTGCAACGCTCGGCACGGGATAGAACGCCGCCGCGGGAACGCTCTGGTGGCACTCGACCGTTCCGTAGAACGCCGCGAGAATGGAGATCCGTCCGTAGGTTTTCGACCCGGGGCCGGCGGCCAGACGGTCCCCGACCTCCTTCTGCACGAGCGCAACGACCCGCGGGACCGATTCCTGGAACCAGCGCATGAGGAGCTGGGTCGCAATCGAAAAGGGCAGGTTCCCGACGACGGCACGGACCTTCGGGATCGGTTCGACCAGGGCGTCGCCCTCCACGACGACGATCCGGTCTCCGAAATGGTACCGGAGAAACGCCGCCAGTCGCGGTTCCTTCTCGATCACCGTGAGCGGGCCGATATCGCGACGCAGGAGCGCCCGGGTGAGGACGCCGAGGCCTCCGCCCACTTCGAGGACCGGTTGTCCGGGTGCGGTACCGACGAGCGCCGCCTCGGCGTCGGCGACGAACGGGTCGGTTAGGAAGGACTGTCCTCGGGATTTGGTCGGCGACAGCTCAAGTCCTTCGAGCGCGGAAGCGACCTCGGCAGCGTTCCCCGGGACGTGGGTAGGGCCCCGGCGGGCCTTGCCCCGCTCAGAGGGGGACGAAGAGCCGATACCTGTTTTGCGCGAGGGGACACGAGCTCGCAAGGCCCTCAGTTCCGGTCGTCCCTCCTCATAAGCCGGGCCCCCCGTCGCTTTT
>JBARJD010000093.1:0-9360 GCA_049800095.1 Thermoplasmata archaeon
GACCGGGACCGTTTTGGAGGTGTCCCTCAATATGGAGGCGTGGATCCGCGAGTTGGGAGATCACCTGATCGGCGGCCGGGCCGTGCTCATCGATTATGGCGTCGAGGAAGCGGAACTGATGTCGCGGGGAGGCACTGGGACGCTGGAAGCGATCCGGGACCATCGGACCGTCGATCCGCTCTCGAGGCCCGGGACGGCCGACATCAGTGCATGGGTGAATTTCACTCGTGTGCGGCGCGCCGCACGCGCCGCGGGGCTTCGGGAGACTTTCTACGGCTCCCTAGCCGACGCTCTGCTCTCATGGGGGATCGATGACGTCCGTGCTCAGCTGGAAGTGGGCGCGGATTCGGTGGAGGCCGTGAAGCTCCGGTTAGCTCAGAAGAGCTTCCTGTTCGGGTTCAGCTCCTTCAAGGTCCTGGAACTCTCGCCCGGGGCGGCCTCAGCCTAGCGCGGGCGAGAATTTCTCGTGGACTCGGACTCGCTCGACGATCCGACTGTCCAGGAGCAGACGGGCCACGTCGGCCGGGAGAGAGAGCACATCGTCCTGGCGAAGCTCGATGGTCTCCGACCCGAGCGCAACCGTGGGACTATCCTTCAGCACGCGGACGATCTCCGTCTCCGTCCCACCGACGGGGAGGAGCTCCGCCGACCGAGTAGCGGCGGCTTCCGTCGGAGCGGCGGGGGAGCCGCCCGATGCGGAGCGCCTCGGTGCGGCGGAGACGGGAGCTGTCGGTTCGAGGTAGGGAGCCACCTCGGATCGGTGCTGGCGTAGGTATCCGAGGAGCGACTCGTGCAATGTACGCTCCTCTGGAAGTGCGTTTGGCAGGTCGCGCGAGCCTCCGAGACTCGCCTGGAGTGCGGCGGTGAGAATTTTCATCATGCGGGCTTCGACAATGTCTCTCGCCGTCTGTACGGCTCGCTGGTGAGTCTGCCGGGCCAGCTCCCCCTTCCGGCCGGAGGGGTTCTCTCGTAGTTCTGTCTCGAAGGTTGCCTTGAGTTCCGAAAGGTACGACCGAGTCTGCGTATAGAAATCGACCGGAAGTTTCGAAAGCCCATGGGCGGAGCCCTC
Source organism: Thermoplasmata archaeon (assembly GCA_049800095.1). Taxonomy (GTDB): domain Archaea; phylum Thermoplasmatota; class Thermoplasmata; order Lutacidiplasmatales; family UBA184; genus JAKIWV01. Next base: position 1,070 of record JBARJD010000093.1, read on the forward strand.
GGCCCGTCGCAGCTCGAGGAGCTTGGTGTAGTAGTCCGCCATGCGTCAAGGGCGAGGAAAGGGCGGAGGCTTTAGTTCTTCGCGACGTGCGCGACCGCTGCCTGCCTCGGCCCAGGCATAGATCGCGAGGAGCAGGTCAGATGGAAAGGGGCGCCGAGGCTTGGGAGAGTTTCATCAAACTATGGGAGGAGTTCCTCTCGGGGACGCAAGACGACGCGACGACAATTGTCGTCGAAGGGGAGCGAGACCGGCGGTCCCTCAAGCGTCTGGGAGTTTCCGGGCGCGTGGTGCTGTTTCACTCCGGCCGCGGGCTGAGTCGGCTCACTCAAACGTTATCAAGACCCGGCCAGCGCGTCGTCATCCTCACGGATTGGGACCGAGAGGGGGGACATCTGGCACACCGGCTCACGGAACTCCTCGTCGCCGAGGGGGTCCAGGTCGACGCGGACTTTCGACGACGGTTGGCGAAGGTGCTCCGCGGGGAGGTCGCCCACGTCGAGGGTCTCGCCGGCTGGGCCCGACGCTCGGCCGAGCGCGCCGGAGCCCCGCTAGATCACTGGTTCGAGAATCTAAGCGAATGAGTCTGTCCTGAGGGCCCCCTCGCGGGCTCACGGGATGACTTTGTATTGCGTGCGACGGGTTTCGCGCCGGTTCTGAGTCCGCGACGGACGCATCCGTTCGGCGCCTTTGCCCTTCCGGCGCAGGCCGCGTCCCTTTGCCCCGGCGCTCGTTAAGCCTCGGAAGACTCGGCCACGTTGAGCCGGCGAGGCAATCCAGGCGATCTTCGGGTCAGCCAAGATCACGGGGTGATGCGGGTCGACCAAGATGACCTCGAAAAATTTCTGCTTGCCGTCCTCTCCCACCCAGTAGGAGTTGAGCACCTCCAAGTTAGGGTAGTGCTTCTGCGCCCGCTCCTCGGAAATCCGCTGGAGACTCTTGGCAAGGGTCATCCGGAGAATGCCCTTATGCTTGGGCCGACGCCCGGCGATGATCGCCCTCTTCCGTTGGCCGCCGCGGCGCACGCGGACACGCACGATGATGAAGCCTTCCTTAGCACGCCAGCCGAGCGCGCGCGCCCGGTCCAAGCGGGTCGGATGTTCCAATCGGTTGACGGTGGTCTCCCGTCGCCAGGTTAGTAGCCGTTCGTGTCGGAGGGAGGCTCCCTCGGGCCCCTGGGTGACCCGGAACGAGCGGGCCGCGTAGCGGTACGACGAAGTAGACATGGAAAGTCGGCGGGGGACCTGTGCCTCATTTATAAGTCTGCTGAAGGCGCGCTATGTGGGCGCCTTCGCCCCGGCGGGGCCAGCTGCTTCAGTGCATTGGCGACGCCCACCTTGTTATCCAGTATTCCGACTATCGCATCTCCTCGCGTGCGGTGCGAGGGAGAAAATATGGCAGCTACGATGAACAAGTGGAAGGTCGAATGTGAGGACGGATTTACAGTCATCAGCACGAAGGAACACGAACTCGTGGAACATGTCCAACAGCACATGAAGGATCTCCACCAGAAGGTCGTCGGTCACGAGGAGATCATGAAGATGGCCAAAAAGGCGGACTGATCCACGCGAAACTCCTGCCGTCGGGTAGCCCCTAGGGTCGTCCGACCCGGAGGCAACGAACATCGTTCCGCAGTGAGGCAACCAGCCTTGCGCAGGCCGGGCGGTTCAGTCGACGAAACCTTCGACCGGGCCTAGAAAACTGCGCAGCTTCCAATAGGTCTGAAGAAATTCGTACCCGCGCCGAGTGAGCCGCCAGGCGGGCGTCTCATCGGTCGTTCGCGTGACGAGCCCCAGTTGCACAAGGAAGCCCACGGCCCGATGTGTCCGGTCCACGGGCATCCCGACCGCATACGAAAGTCGGGTGATTCGGCAAGGCGATGCCGTGCGACGGAGCACTTCGAGGAGTTCGGCATAGAGATCAAGAGGGGACCGGCGGGCACCGAGCGGTCCCTGCCGGTCCGTGCCGTAGAGCGGCGTCCCGACGGACGGCTCACCCGTGGATTCGGCGACGCCGGGGGGCTCTACCTGGCGGCTCGGCATCAGAGCGGAGGGGGCGGAAGCTGCGATACCTGCTGCGGGCTCCTCGCGTAGCGAGCGCCCTCGCCGCGAATAGACCGGACGAACTGCGCCTCGCCCGCGATCTCTACTCGTGACGCGACCTCGAGATCCTCGGCATACACGTTCCGAGCACGCGCACGTTCCTTCAAGCGGAGCGATCCGGCCCAGACATCTTCGACCTCGGCGCGCTCCCCGACGGTCACCTCTCGGGCGACGATCGGTCCCCGGACCGAACTATGGTCTCCCACACGCAGACTGTCGGCCTTGACGCCGGTGTGCGTTCGAATCTCGTCGCCGACCTCGACCCGGTCAGTGACGACGACTTGCTCTGCGGACAGTCGACCGCCGACCTCGAGTCGACGTCCTCGGACTGCGCCAGAGATCTCGGCCACGCCACCAACTTCGATATCCTCTCCGTCGATCGAGCCCGCGGAGAGCAACCCACCCACCTCGATACGCGCGGATGAAAGCCGTCCGGCCACCCGGATGCGCCCGCCAACTTCCAGTCCGCGGGTCGCGACGAAGTCGGCATCGCAATCAATGAGACCACCGACCTCCACCGACTCTCCTTCCGCGGAGGCGCGAATGCGACCCATGCCGCCGATCTCGAGCGAGCCGAACTTGAGGGGAGCCGTTGTCTCGAACTTCCCGCCGACCTGAATGGCTCGACGAACCGATCCACCGCCGATCACGACCCGCCCACCAACGTCAAGGTTCTGGAGGTCTACCGCGCCCTTCAGCTCAGCCGACCCGCCCACCTCGAAATCGTCGCCCGTCGTCGTACCGACGACTTCGACCGCTCCTCCGATATCTACGTCGGGACAGTCCAGGTTTCCGCGGATGAGGATCCCCTTATCGCCGGAAAGCGATCCGGCTTTGAGATCCCCGTTGACCTCAAGCCGCCCACGGTGGAGCGTGATGGAACCCACCACTTGGGCCGAGCCCCGAATGATCAGCGCCCCATCCTCGATTCGGATCTCGCGGCAGTGGAGCGATCCATCGATCGATCCCGATCCGCGACTCCTCAACGTCCCGGTGATTTCGACCCCTGGTGTCCCGGGCACCGGCCGTAACACACCGCCCGGTGGAAGTTCACAATCCCCGTCGATCCGTCCTGTCGGCATGCCCGGATTGGCCATCGTTCTGCTACACCCCTTGCGGTTCGCGCGACCTTCCTAGAAGATCCGAGGTCCTCCGCGCGGCAGGGCGAGAACTTGTGTACCATAAGAAAGCACGGCGATAGAGTCTGGAATCCGCGCGGCGGCTCGTCGGTCGTCTGCCTCTCCGAGACTCGCGTGGTCGGCCGGCTCCGGGCAGTCGTTCGAGGTGGCAGTAGGTCGCCGAGATTTCGTCTCCATGAGGACACTCCTGGCATTCCCCACCCCTCAGGGGGGTGAAGGGGGAAACGCACCCCGAGAGGTCACTTGGTGTGAGTATTCGGCATCCAGGGAAGTCTCGCCACCGGCGAGCGAACCACCTTGGCCGTCCCGTGGCTCTCGGTCGACACGGCTCGGCCCATATGGGTCTCAAGCTCGCGACTGAACCGGTCCGCCCGGGCGAGCTCCGCGGGCGGAAGTACCGACGGAGCCTCCCAGTAGATCGCGGCCCCTCCACTCGTGGGCGCAACTCGGAACTTCAGTTTCCGGAGTCCATCCGGGACTGCGGGATTCATCCGGGCCAGCGACCCTTCCAACTGGGTCGCGGCGGGCTCCGTTATCTCGGTCTTCTCGACGGTAAACCCGATGCCCGACAGATAATCCGCAAGGTAACCGACGAAGCGCTCCCGCCCGATGCCGCGAACTCGAAGCCAATCGGCTGCTTCAGCCATGCCCTTTCTTTCCTATTCGGTCGACGCTCCGCACGAAGCCGAGCATCATTCGATACTCGTGCTCGGTGGGTACGGCCCGGCCGAACAATCGCCGGAACAACAGCATGAGGCCCCGGCGCTTGTGCCGAGGGTAGTCGGTCCGGGCCATAAGCTCAGCGAGCCGCCGGAGCAGGAGCTCTTTTTCCCGTCCCGCGAGGGGAAGGCGGTCCGGGGCCGGCGTCGTCTCCTCCCACTCGGAACCTTGGGCCCTGTGGATGGCATACAGGAGAATCCCCACGGCATGGGAAAGATTGAGAGTGGGGAATTCGCGCCGCGCCGGGACGTGCACGATCAGGTCGCAGGTTCCGAGCTCGTCTCGGTCGAGGCCGTTGTCTTCCGGGCCAAAGACTAGGGCGATCCGACCCTCCGTGGCGCGAACGATCGCTCCGAGCCGTTCCGGGTCGATCGACCGCCGGAGGAACGCGGTGGAGCGACCGAGGACGAGGTCGGTGGATCCTACGACCAGGTCGGAGTCCGCCAGCGCCTCCTCGAGGGTCGATACGACCCGAGCCGAGTTTAGAAGGGGAATCCCGCCCATCGCGCGCCGCCGAGCCTCCGGCCCCAACGCGGCGCGCGGGCGGACGAAGGTCAGCCGTTCGGCGCCGAAGTTTCGGCCGACTCGGGCCACTGCGCCGACGTTGCCGTCCTCCTTGGGACGAACGAGGACGACATTCACGCGAGCGGTCAGGACGCGGTCCCCTCCGAGAGGAGGCGACGAACCATCCACTCGACATCGAACGGCCGAAGGTCTTCGTAGCCCTGTCCCACGCCGACGAACACCAAGGGCCTCTTGGTGACGAAGGTGGCGGACACGGCCGCGCCTCCCTTGGCGTCGGCGTCGAGTTTCGTCAGGATCAGCCCGTCTATCCCCAAGGCGCTCTGGAACTGCTTGGCCTGCTCCAGCGTGTCATTGCCCGAGAGGGCATCCCCGACGAAGAGCGTCAAGTGCGGCTGCACCACCCGTCGGATTTTCTTTGCCTCCGCGACCAGGTTCTCGTTCGTATGTTGCCGGCCCGCCGTGTCCACGAGGACCACGTCGAGATGCCGCGCCCGTGCATGCGCGACGGCATCGAATGCCACCGCGGCAGGATCGCTACCCTCCTGCTGGCGGACCACCTTGATGCCCAGTCGCTCGCCGTGGACGAGCAATTGTTCGATCGCCCCGGCACGGAATGTGTCGCCCGCGGCGATCACGACCGAGAGTTTCTCACGGCTGAGCCAGTGGGCCAGCTTGGCAACGGTCGTGGTTTTGCCCGTGCCGTTCACGCCCACGAGCAGGACAATGTAGGGCCGGGGATCCTGCGCCCGCACGCGCTGAAGCAGGTCGATTGGTGGTTGGGACAAGATGGAGCGGACGGACGCCTCAAAGCTGGAGCGGATGGCGGATTCCGCATCCGCGCCCCACTTGAGTTTCTTGCCGGCCAGCTCCTTTCGAATGTCCTTCCGGATCCGTTCCACGACCGGCAACGCCACGTCGGATTGGAGTAGGGCAATCTCCAAGTCTTCCAGCACTGTGTCGACGGTCTCGTCGGACAGCCGGCGGCCGAAGCCCTCCGTAAGTCCCTGGCCAGATGGGGGCCCGCTCGAAATCGAACTTTCCGCGGTCGGGGAATCGGCTGGTGCGTCCGGCTTCGAGGGACCGAACAGCCGGGCCCTAATCGCGGCCCACATCGTTCGTGGCGGTATCGGGTCCTGCCCGCTCCGCACTCTGGCTCAAGGCCTCGAGCCGACTGGAAAGGACTGTGATCCGCTCTTCGAGAGCACGCATCTGAGTCTCCAGGTCTTGGGAAGCCTGGTCGAGGCGGACCAGGCGCTCGGCGAGCAGTTGGCTCGCCGCGGGTCGCTCCATCTCCACGACGATCCCACTTCCGATCCCGACGAGCACGCGCGCGCTGTCTCGAGGAGACCCCCGGAGAAATGTATCGCCACCGACCGGCACCAGCAGCTCGGGGTCGGCGCCGGTCCGGTCGAGTCCCTCCAACGTTTCCCGTCCCCGTTGGTGGTCGGCCCGTGACGACGAGATCATTTGGTGCTGCTGGAGCATCTGCGAAAGTTGGTTTCGGTACATGTCGAGACGCATCAGGTCGTCTCGAACCTGTTCCTCTGTCACCGGACGGGAGTCGCTCCGAGGGGTGCTCATGCCTAAACTGGCTCCACAGAGCTGATCCGGATCAGCCGGCGTTGAAGGTGATGACAGCCCCCAATGACAGAGACGACCCACTCCCGGGCCGCCTCCGGGGAGGGGGCATCTCGCGTCTTAGAGAACGCTTGCCAACAGTTGCGCCGGGCGTAGAACTCGCCCGAGACCTTCCATGTCGGCACTCTGACACCTGAACGACTGTGCCACCCGAGTAGGCTACATTAGCCCTTTGGGTCCACCGTCTGATTTTCCATCGACTTAGCGGCCGGACGTGCAGCTTTTTCCGCCGTTTCCATCACCGCTTCTCGGACCCGAAACCAACGCTTCTGTCGCTCTTCGAGTCGGCCGGCGGCGTGCTGTGCAGGGGGTGGCTCCAGCACCTCCGATGGGTCGAGTTCCACGGGGGGCTCCGGTACAAGCGGCGCCGGGTCTAAGGTGCGCTGACCCAGGGAGGGGTCCACAATCAGCCGGCGAGTTCGGCGATCTGCTGCCATCGTGAATCTACCTCCTCATCCGTAAAGGCGAGGGTGGGGGAGAACAGAACCGTCTCTCCCCAGGCCTGCCGAGCCTCCGGGAACTGCTCGACTTGGAGTGGCAGGACAACGCCCTCCGCATGGGTTTCTCCTGCGAGCGCTCGTACGGTCGTCGGTGCTTCTTCCGGAGCCGAGGAGATAACCCGCGCCTTGGGGTCAAAGTGGGAGAGCGTGCCACCCACAAGGGGTTCTCCCGCCCCTGATGTGACGAAGGCGACTCGGCAGCCGCGTTTCATCATCAGGAACGCTCCGACGGCGCCTCGTTGGCCGTCGACGAGGGCCACGACCTTTCCCGCCACCCCGAGGGGAAATCCTCCAGGCCCCTTGACCCGGCCCGCGTACAGGTAGGTCCGCGGACCGCGGACTTCGACGAACAACTCCACGGCGGGAGTTTCGAGGTCTACCGACAAATCGCGGTCGGGCCACTGGGTCATCAACCGGCCGCCGAGGTCGCGTGCCAGTTCCTGGCTTGTAAACGCATGGCTGCCGGTCCGGCGGGCTCGGACCGCGAAGGAACTGCGTGGCCGGAGCAGTGGGTCGGCCCACGTCATCACCCGGGAGCGGATTCCATCGAGCTCCGTTGGGATTTCCTCTACCGCACTGACCGACGTGACGCCGAAGACGCGCCGAACGAGGCGAACGGCCTGGGCATCATCATCGCTTTCCACATACAGATGCCCGTGGTCGGCGCGCAGACGGCACGTCCGGCCGGCTGCGAGAAATTGACCCATGATGTTTCGCTGGAGCGTCCGCTCGAATTCCCGCCGGACCGGCGGGGACTTGAGGGCGAGTTCGCCGTAACGGACGAGTAAGGTCGACATTCGGGAAGAATGGTTAAGACCGACACGCCTCATCAGCGTTCGGGACCCAGCGGTGACGAGCAGTGACCCGGAGAGCGCGGTGAGTTTGTGGGACCCATGGCGGCCCGTTCGCGCACACATCGTCCGGGAACTTGGGCTGCGTTTGGGGGCTCACGGCTACCCGGATTCAGCGGAGGTCCTCGACCGACAGCTCGACGACGCACCTTCGGGGGTGGCTGATTTCGGATACGCCACCCATCGCGCCGCCCGGTCCGTTGGAGTTCCACCGGACCGCCTCGCGATCGACATCGCGTCGGACTTTCCCCTCAGCGGAGGACTTGCCCGCGTGACCTCCGAGGGGGCGTACGTCAACTTTCACGCCGATACTTCCCGGCTCGTCCAGAGCACGCTCGAACTCGTGTTTGCGCGGGGCGCGGAGTATGGTCGGGCGCCCCCCCGTTCCGAGAAGGTGTGCGTAGAGCACACGAGCGCCAACCCGAACGGTCCGTTCCACGTCGGTCGAGTCCGGAATGGGATCATCGGGGACACGATGGCCCGGGTTCTCCGGGCCGCGGGCTATCCGGTGACGACAGAGTACTACGTCGATGACATGGGCCGCCAATCTGCCATGATAACCTGGATCTGGTCGATGCCAGTAGACCAGTGGCCGGCCGAGATTCGGGACGGGGCGCGCCCTCCCGAAGGCGTTTCTCTCACGTCCGAGAAGGCCGACCATTGGTATGGCCGGCCGTACCGGTACGTTAGCGAGTTCCTGAAAAAGGACCCCGCGGCGGCCCAGCAGGTTGGCGAGTTAATCCGAGTGCTCGAGTCCGGCAACCCTCCCCCGCGACACCGGGAGATTGCCGATGCCGTCCTCGCCGGCATGTTGGCCTC
>JBARJD010000094.1:0-8493 GCA_049800095.1 Thermoplasmata archaeon
AGCCCGGACCGTTGCAGCACCTCGGTCAGCGCGGCCGGTCGGGCCATGAGCCGCCGGGCCCGGTCGTAGAACTCCGCCCGCGAGGCCCGGACGCGGGCGATGCCCAGTCGGACCGCCGTTTCGGCCACCGCGGCGGCGATATGGGGAAAGACCTCGCGCTCGTCCATCGTCGGGAGTAAGTGCAGGTCGGTGATCCCGTGCCTCGAGGTCCATCGGGCGAGCTCTTGGGCCGCGGCGATCACCACCTCGTCCGGGATCGAACGGGCCCGGGCGTCGAGGACGCCTCGGAATACACCCGGGAAGATCAGCGAGTTGTTGACCTGGTTCGGGAAATCCCCCCGTCCGGTCGCGACCACGGCGGCGCCGGCGGCCCGGGCGTCGGCCGGCCAGATCTCGGGCACGGGATTCGCCAGCGCGAAGACGATCGGATGCGGGGCCATCGACCGTACCCACTCCGGTCGAATCGTGCCCGGCTCGGGCGTCGACGCGGCGAGGATCACATCGGCGCCGGCCATCGCCTCGGGCAGCGTCCCCTTGCGTCCTCCTCCATCGGTTTCGAGCGCGACCCGGTACTTCCACCGATTGCGCAGTTGCATCTCGTCCAGGTCTTCCCGCTCCCCGTGCAGGACGCCGAGATGGTCCACCACCGTGAGCTGGTGGGGGTCATGGCCGAGCCGGATCAACAGGCGGACCGTCGCGAGGTTCGCCGCGCCGGCGCCGAGCAGCACCGTTCGGGTCGTGGAAAGCTTTCGACCGGTGAGTTCGAGGGCGTTGATCAATCCCGCGAGGGTAGCGGCGGCCGTGCCGAGTTGGTCGTCATGCCACACCGGGATCGGGAGCCGGCGCTGGAGCTCTTCGAGGACTTGGAAGCACTTCGGCGACGCGATGTCCTCGAGGTTGATCCCGCCGAACGCGGGGGCGATTCGGAGGGCCGTCTCGATGAGGGCCTCCGGCGTCGAGACGTCCACCGGGAGCGGCACGGCGTCGACGCCGCCGAGATACTTGAACAGCAACGCCTTGCCCTCCATCACGGGCAGCGCGGCCTGGGGGCCGATATTCCCGAGGCCGAGCACGCGGCTTCCGTCGGTGAGCACCGCGATGGTGTTCCACCGACCCGTCAGGTCGAACGCCCGACCGGCGTCCCGCTCGATCTCGCGCGAGACCGCCGCGATGCCGGGGGTGTACCACAGCGAGAAATCCTGTACGCTGCGTACCGGCACCTTGGGCACGGTCTCGATTTTGCCCCGATAGAACTCGGCGAGGCGCACGGACCGCTCGCTGAGCGCGGCGGTTTGGCTCGCCTCGGACTCGGCCGACTCCTCCGTCGGGGTGGCGGGGCGGGGCGCCGACTTGCGGGAGCGCGGGCGCGTCGCCTCGACCATGACGCAAGCCAGCACCACGGCTCCGCTTTAATCATTTTGTCAAAACCGAACCCGCCTATCGACAAATGCCGACTCCTTGGGACCGGAGGGAAAGTCCGCAGAGGGCTAGGCGCCGGTCGTCCCCGGATCGGACGACCCCGGGGGGGGCGTGCGGGTTTCCCGGGGTCGCAGTGCCGCCGGTAGGAGCGCAACCAGGAGCAGGATGGCCGAGAGTTCGAACACGGCGTGCGTAGAATCGATGAAGCGGCCGATCCCGCCCGGGCCGATCGCGTGATGGGCCGTTCCCAGGAAGATCGCGGTGAGCGAGCCGAGCGGGAGCGATTTGGCCATGACGACGATCGCCATGCCCAGACTGAGGGTGGTCCCGCTGTTGACGAGCGTCGTGCCGATGCCGCTCGCGACGCCCCGACGGCTGGGCGGTACCGAGCTCATCATCGACGCCCGATTGGGCGCGGCGAAAAGCCCCATGCCGAGCCCGACCAGAATGAACGGGCCCACCAGCCCGGAGAAGCCCGTCGCGGGGCCGATCTGGGTGAGCCACAGGAACCCGGCGGCGGAGGCCAGTAGTCCCAGCACCGCGAACGGCCGGGAGCCGTACCGGTCCGAAAGCGACCCGCTGATCGGTCCGATCGCCGCCAATGAGGCGGAGACGGGGATCAGGTAGAGCCCCGCATTCAACGGCGAAAGGTAGTGGGGCGGTCCCTGAAGATAGAAGACCATCACGAACGAAAACGCGCCCCGGGCCAACGCGTTGAGGAAAATCGCCGTGATCGACGCCGAGAACATCCGTATCTTGAGGAGCGATAGGTCGAACATCGGGTGCCGGACCCGCTGCTCGATCCCGACGAAGAGAACCAGCAGCCCCACCCCCGTGACGAGCAGGACTCCGAAGCCCGTCAACCCCAGACTTCCGAGAGCGTACAGCGTGACGGCGAGAAGGATGGAGGCGAGTCCCCCCGCGAAGCTGATGTTGCCGACCCAGTCGAGCGTGTGCTCCATCTGGGGGCGCGACAGCTCGTGAAGTCCCGCATAGGCTCGCCAGGTGGCGAGGATGCCGATGGGGACGTTCACGTAGAAGATGGACCGCCAACCCAGCAGCGAGGTGAGGACTCCCCCGAGAACGAGGCCTGTGACCGCGCCGACCACGATGGAGACTTGGTTGATCCCGAGCGCGCGGCCCCGTTCGTTCGGCGCGAAGGCGTCCGTGATAATCGCGGCGGAGTTGGCGAAGAGGAACGCGGCTCCCACGGCCTGGACCAACCGAAACAGCACGAGCTCGGTGCCCGTCTGGGAGAACCCGCAGAGTGCGGAGCCTACGGTAAAGATCGCGAAGCCGAGAGTGTAGAGCCGTACGCGGCCATACATGTCGCCGAGCCGGCCGAAATTGAGCAGAACCACCGACGTCAGCAGCGAATATCCGAGGAGAATCCAGAGCAGGGTGAAGACCGAGGTTCCGGGGAGCTGCTTCGCGATCGTCGGTAGGGCGATCAGCACGATGTTCGAGTCGAGCGAGGCCATCAGCGTCCCGATGGTCGTGTTCGACAGGACGAGCCACTTGTACTGCACTATCGACGCCTCGGGGAACCCCGACTCCGTGATCGGGGAATGACGGGGCCAACCGAGGGGAGGTTCAAGTCGTCCCGGTCCCTTCCACCCGCGGCGGTCCCGGCCGATCGGCTCACGTCAGGGAGGGTTGGAACCCCGAAATGTCGGCCGACAGCTTGTCGATGTAGGGCTTGAACGCCTTGATCACGTCTTTCGAGGTGATCATGCCCACCAGTCGTCCCCCTTGCGTGACCACCATGCGCCGGATCTCTTCGCGTGCCATCCGTTCAACGACCTCGTCCGTCGGGGTGTCCGCATCGCAGGAGGCCACGGGCGACGAGGCGAGAGCGGCCACGGGCACGGTCGCCGGGTCGACGCCGCGAGCGACCAGCTTTGCGACGAAGTCCCATTCGGTCACGATACCGTCCATTCGTCCGTCCTTGACGAGTACCGCGTATCCCCGGTGCGCGTCGGCCATCCGGCGCGCGCAGTCGAACGCGGTTGTCGCGGGGTCCACGCTCAGGACATCGGCGTGCATGATCTCTCGAGCCTTGGCGACCACGCCGCGCCCAACGGTATAGGGGGTCTAAATCTGTCGCTCCCGAAGGGGCGGTCCGTCGGAAGGGTTCCGAACTCTTCTTAGGGCGGGAGCTCCGATACCGGGTCGGGCGCATGCCGAGCAGCTCTTCTCACCCGTATCCTCATCCGGTCTCCCTGCCGCGGATCCCGGTCATCTCACCGATCGAGCTCCGTACCCTCTTGGAAGGAGCCGTCCCTCCCGTGCTGCTCGACGTCCGGCCCTTGGAGGGTCGGAAGCTCGCCCGCCTGTCGGGAGATCGGCACATACCCCTTTCCGAGCTGGGGAACCGGCTCGCCGAGCTCCCGCCGGATCGTCCGATCGTGGCGTACTGTCAGTTCGGAGCGCGCGCCCGACAGGCCGTGGAACTGCTCCAGGACCGGGGGTTCACCCAGGTAGTGGCCCTCGAAGGCGGCCTCGACGAGTACGCGCGTCTTGCCGATCCGTCGATTCCTCGGTACTGGCTCACGCCCACGGCCGGCGAGCTCGTGTTGCGCCAGTTCCCCCGGACGGAGTCGGGATGCCTTGCCTATCTCATCGGCGACCCGATCGACGGGGAGGCGATGCTGATCGATCCGGGCATCGATGTGGCCCCGTATCTCCAGGTCCTCTCGGAGGCCCATTGGAAGCTGAGCGGCGTCGTCGAAACGCATACGCACGCCGACCACCTCGCGGGGCATCACGAACTTCATCGACGGACCGATGCGCCCATCTTCGTGGGGGCGCACTCCCCCGCTGCCTATCCGCACCGCACCCTGGAGGACGGAGAGACGTTCCGTGTCGGCCACGACGAAATCCAGGTACTGGAAACGCCCGGCCACACCCGAGACCACGTGACGCTGCGCGTGGGCCAGACGATCTTCACCGGAGACACGTTGCTCATCGGGTCATGCGGCCGGACCGACCTGGGGGACGGGAATCCCGACCAGCTCTACCGGAGCCTGACCGAGAAGATCCTGCGACTCCCCGACGAGACCGAGGTGCTCCCCGCCCACTATGGCCGGCGGCACGCACTGCCGGACCGCTATGTGTCGACGCTCGGCTTCGAGAAGGCGACGAACGAGGCGTTGCGGCTGCCGTCGCTCGAAGCCTTCCGTACGTACATGACCGAAGGCTGGCCTCCGAAACCCACCGACTTCGACCGAATCGTGGACGCGAACCTGCGCTGAACCGGCCGGCGGTTTCCCACAACGCAACCGATTTTCTCTCGATGCAGAGCGTCTCCGGACGACATAGTTAAAGTGCGGGCGCCGCTCGCGGGAGGTCCCGCATGCAGACCGTGACGAGCCTCACCGGTGCGTTTCCCCGTTCGGAGGCGCTGGTCGAAGCGACCCGCGATCTCGACCGGGGCCGGACGACACCCGAAGCGGTTCAGGAGCTCGTGCTCCGGACCGAGGCCGACGTCGCCCAACTGGAGGCGCGTCTGGGCCTGGAACCTCGGACCGGAGGGTACCTTCGCTGGCAGGACCTGTTCCGCCCGTTCGCGGAAACTTGGGAGGGCTTCACCGTCGGCCCTCTGACACGGTGGTTCGAGACGAACCAGTTCTACCGGCAACCGATCCTGCACGCTCCTCCCGCACGGGTCCCTGGCGCGATCGCGGGCTGGCTTCCTCCGGCCGGGGGAAGCGGCGCCCACCCTCGAAAGGCGATCCTTCCCGGTCCGTACACCTTCGCGGGGCTCGTGGACAATCGCTCGGGAGAGACCTCCGAGGCGCTCACTCACCGACTCGGTCGCCTCCTCGGAGAGGAGGTGCACGAGTTGCGGGCGGCAGGCTATACGGCCTTCCAGTTCCAGGAACCGCTCCTCGTGACGCATCCTCCCGAGGGAGCTCGGGCGGAGGCCGTCGTGGCCGCGTACAAAGCGATCGGAACCGCGGCCGAGGGCGCTACGACCGCGGTCTGGACGTTCTTCGGCGATGCCCAACCGGCCTGGCCGCTTCTGGCGCGCCTTCCGGTCTCCCTCGTGGGCGTGGACCTCTCCGAGACCGACGCGTTGTCGCTCCCCCCCTCACCGGATCGACGCGGACTCGGCCTCGGCGTCATCGACCCGCGGACCAGCCTGATCGAGGACCCGGGGGAGGTCGTCCGCCTCGCCCGCTCGATCGCAGAACGGCACCGGCCCACGACCCTCTGGGTGGGCTCGGGGGCGCCCCTCGACCTCCTGCCGTGGGAACCGGCGACGCGAAAGCTCCACGGACTTCCGGCCGTCCGCCAGGGACTGGACGCCTCGGGAGGCGGCGCGTGACGGACCGGCTCTTCCCGACGCAGGAAATCGGGAGCCTGATGAAACCCCGGTGGCAGCTCCTCGGTCAGCGCGGGGAGCCGCTCGACACCGCGGCGCAGACCGATTTTGCCCGCTGGAACGACCTGCTCCACTTCGTCCCCGGGGAGGACCCCATGGTCCGCAAGTTCCTCGGCGGCCGCTCCCGGGAGGTCGGCGCCGACACCGTCCGGGACTGGGCCGCGCTGTTCATGCTTCGATACCTGGAAGCGTCAGGCCTCGACCGAGTCTACGACGGCGAGGCGCGCCGGATCGAGATGTACGAGTATCCGGTCCGCCAGATGCGCGGATTCCAGTTCCTGGGCCACGTCCGGTCGTTCGACAACAAGTACTACCTCAAGGCCGCCGGGACCGGTGAGGTCCGGCTCGACCGGCCGTACCACGTCGAGGAGTTCGAGTTCGTCCGCGACCAGGCGAAGGCGACCCCAAAGCTCCCAATCACCGGCCCGTACACGCTGGCCGACTGGTCGTACAACGAGTACTATCTCCGCCGGCACGAAGGATGGAAGGGTCGGGAGACCCGCCGGCAAGCGCAACGAGAGTTCGTGGTCGAGATCGCGAGGCAGGCGATCCGACCCACCCTCGCGGCGTTGATCGAGAAGGGCTGCAAGGTGATCCAGATCGACGAACCCGCGGCGGGGACGCACCCTCAGGAGGCCGAGATCGTGGCCGAGGGGTTCAACGCTGCGACGGAGGGGTTGGATGCCGAGTTCTCGATGCACATCTGTTTCTCCGATTACCGGACGCTCTTCCCGGCCTTGCTCGAGGCCAAGCGGTGCACGCAGTGGGCCTGGGAGTTTGCGAACCGGGACACCGACGGCCGAGATGGTTACGAGATCCTCCAGATGTTCAACGAATACGGCGACACCCGTCAGATCGGTCTGGGCGTGCTCGACCCTCACCGCGACGAGGTCGAGTCGCCCGAGCGGGTCCGGGATCGGATCCTGCGGGCCGTGAAGGTCCTCGGGGACCCACGACGGATCTGGGTCAACCCCGACTGCGGACTCCGCACCCGACGGCTCGACATCGCCTACTCGAAGCTCCAGAACATGGACCGGGGCGCCGCGCTGGCGCGGGCCGAGTTCGCCGGCCGCGCCGGCTGACCGCGGGCTAGGCCCTCGTCAGGACTTCCGCGCCGTTCGGACCGACCAAAATGGTGTGCTCGGCCTGGGCCACCCAGCCACGACCGGTCTCCACGAACACCGGATAGGTCTGGAGGAGCCGGCGGGCGCGCTTGAGGGCGGCCTTCTCCTCGGGGTCGGGGACCCAACGGGTCGTGAACGGGAGGGTTCGGAAGCGGGCGAACGCTCGAGCCAGCCGCTCGTCCTTGCTTCCGGGGTCGGCGCGAAAGCGGACGATGTTGCCGAATGGGCCGTCCTCGATATGGCCCTCCCCGTTGGTGACGAAGGGCTCGATGGCCACGATCTCTCCCTCCTCAAGGGAGTGGGTGCTGTACCCTCCGACGTTCGGGATCGCCTTGCCGGCATGGAGGAGGTACGATTCGATCGTGTGTCCCGTGAGGTCGACCACCGGTTTGAACCCCTGTGCGTGGACCGCGCGCTCGATCGCGCGCGACACGGCGTCGACGGACCCTCCGGGTCGCACCGCTTGGATCCCGGCGTCCAGCGCGTCGCGCACGGCCTTCACGAGCCGGTCATGTCGGTGCGTGTTTCCGACCTCGACGGTCTCTGCCGTATCGGCGATCGCTCCTCGGATATGCGCCCCGACGTCGACCTTCAAGAGGTCACCCGGAGCCAGAAGTTCGCTGTCGGTTTCGGAGGGAGTGAAGTGCGCCGCTTCCCAGTTCCGGGAGAGGTTCGTGGGGAAGGCCGGCTCCGCGCCTTGGTCCCGGATGAACGCTTCGATCCGCTCCGCGAGTTCTCGGCGCGCCATCCCGGGCTGCGCCAGCCGGAGTCCGAGTTCCCGGGCCCGGCCCGCAATCTGTCCGGCCCGCCGCCAGGGCTCGAGGTCGGTGGGATAGGAGGACACGCGCCCTCAGCTCCGGCGTACAATACGGGGGCGAGGACCGGTCAGCGCCACGATCGTCGAGGGCCGGCCGGAGGGAGCGGCTCCTCCGGTCACGTACGCGCCGACGTGCCGACCGAACGTCCTCCGGGCCTCGAACGCGCTCCGGCAGGGAGGGTGCCCGTGCCGGTTGGCCGACGTGGTCGTCAGGGGACCGGTACGCGCCAGAAGGGCGCGTGCGACGGGATGATCGGGTATCCGCACCCCGATCGTATGGGAATCGCCGAGGACCTCCGGGGTCCATTCTCGTCGCGCCGCGGCGCTCGCCCGGAGCAGAAACGTGAAGGGCCCGGGCAACCAACGCCGGATCGTGGCTCGACTCATCGAGGAGAACTGCACGAACGGTTCCGCTTCCTCGTAGGAGGAGAACGCCACGGACACGGCCATGCCGGCGGGGCGTTCCTTGAGGGCGTACAACCGGTGGACTCCGGCCCGGTCGCCCGGCCGGACCCCCAGGCCCCAGAGCGTGTCGGTCGGGTAGAAGACCGGCCGACCACGATGCACGGCCCGGACCGCCGCGGCGAAGGGGTCGGCCATCGACTTAGAAGAACTCCTGGTCCGTTCGCGCGTAGGAGTGATAGTCTTCCGCCCGGAAAAAGAGCGCGAGTTCGCGCTCCGCCGACGCCGGCGAGTCCGAAGCGTGGATCAGGTTCGCCGTCATTGAGATCGCCAAGTCGCCGCGC